>CAZDJH010000238.1:0-6474 GCA_964505645.1 uncultured archaeon
TAAATATTATAATTATTGAATAGTTTTATTTTTTCAAATTTGATGTAAATTACATATTTTACTCTATTTTAAGTAGTTCTTGAAAAATCCATTTAAAACCTTCTGTAATTCCTACTCCCGCTTTAGCGCTAGTAGGTTGGACTTTGTAGTTCAAATTAGAGTTCTTCAAATCTAAAAGTTTCAATATTTTATTTTGCTCTTGTTTTACGTCATCGATAAGGTCTACTTTATTTAAACAAATTAACACGGGGATCATCTTACTGATATCATTAACTTCATTAAAAATGCGCTCTTTTATCTTAGAAAACTCGTGTTCGGCTTCGCTCAATCTTTCTGGCGGGTCGTTAATGTCAATTACAAAGATTATAGCATCGGGATTCGTAGTATATCTCCACCACTGATTTCTTAGCCGTTTCTGGCCACTAACATCTGCGGTTCTAAAGATCTTATTATCAAATAAGATCTTAATCACTTTTAAAGCAAGGGTGGGTTTCATATTCTTAAATGCATTATTTTTTAGGTAATGCAAAATGGTGCTTTTACCTGCCTTTGACAATCCAAGCGTTAAAAAAATACCCATGTTGGGATTTTCAATGATTTTTTCTACTTCTTTATAATAATCTGATACCGTCTCCTTTAATTTTGAAACCGCTTCTGGTATTCCGGGGTTCTTAGATAATTCATCTCTTTGTTGATAGAAGGCTTTATAAATATCGGGAATTTCGTGGAGTCTGTCTTGAAATTTATAAATCTTATCCTGAAACATTGCAGATCTATAATTTTTCTCGCATATTATTGATACCATTAGCATATCTTTCCCTCCTCTTGCCCATTTGGAAGGAATTTCAAAGTTGAAATTTATAATCTTTATCCTATTTTTTGGTGTAGAACTTATACCCACTATTAGTCCTTCATGAACATCTATGTTCATATACTTTAAAATTTCCTCTTTCATATCATTTGACAATTTTGCAGGAATCGAATGAAATATCCTCGGACCAAAAATATTATCGAAATAAGATAAAGTAAGAAAAAAATCTTTCTCGCTCATAAGAATAACCAAATAATAAATAATAACAATATTATATTATTAAATAAAACTTTAAACCTTATAAACTATTTATGATTTGATTTCACTTCAAATGTTAAATCTATTGTTGATCTCGGTTTTTCTATAAATTTTTAAGTGTCTCGATAAATCCAGTGAAGGTAGAATGCTCATAAGTATTAGTTTCCAAAATTGAACCGTACGTATCTCCAAATTTATCAAATATTCGTTTGAGAATATTGCGTATTTGTTTTTCAGATTGATTTATACTGGCCCTTCCAACGATTATATAGGGTTTTTGTGGTTCCCCATAGAGTAGATACTGATCAAATCCCAATTTTATGGCATTTAATTGTTCGGAGGTCATTTCAAAACTAAAATTAAGCGTTGCAGATAGGAATCCACTTAGAAGTTGTGGATTTGATTTAGATTCGGGGGCGTAGGAAAAGATTTCTTCTCCGCCATCTTTTAAAATCCAAATATCCTTAACTAATTCGAAAATTCGCAGTTTTGATCGCTTTTCCTCATACTCTACTACTTTTTGCTGATATTCATCGAGCTTTTGTTTGTAGTATGATAAATATTTTAAATCATTCTTTTTTGAATAAATTGAAATGATATTTTTCAGTATTTCTAATACTTCTTGTTTAGGGTAATCAAACCTCTCGTAAATGTTTAATGCAATGAGGAACTCGGAAAGCCCTTCTTTAAAATGGTCCAATCTTACATAAGACTTTCCTAATTTCGTATGGTACTTAGCAACTGTAGATAGGTTTAAAAAGGCGTATGTTTTTATTTCATAGAGCATTTGATCAATTTCCTTTACCAACTGTTGGTCTTTACCCAAATCCATAAGATTATTAATTATTAAGTCAAATAATTTCATTCGACTCATAACATCATTGTTTTCTTCTGTATATTTTATCGCTTTTCTATAAAATGTAATAGCTTCCAATCGCTTTCCTAGATATTCGTAGAAATTCCCGATCATTTGAAGGGATATTATTAAAGTGGAATAATCATTAAACTCTTCCAGAATATCGTTTGCTTTTTTATAGGTATTAATAACTTGTTTCAATTCACTTGCGTATTTAGTTTTAGATCCTCGTTTAAGCATCTTCTCACTTATAGATAAATAAGAAGAATGACCAAGTTCAAAATATACTTTTGCTAACTTTTTTCTCTTTTTATCGCTTATATTTGAGTGCTCAATATTCTCTATACATTTACTAAATTTTTGAATCGATTTGTTATACTTGTTTAAAAGACGTAGTACTCTGCCATAGAAATAAAACATATCAAAAACATCTATAAATTCTAAATCATACTTTTCTAATTCCTTATACAAGTTAAGCGCAAGGCTATAATCATTTATCTTATACGCACAGAAGGCAGACATAAATATAGAAATCTCATAATACTTCCTATGTTTTAATTTCTTGGCTAATTGCCTCAATTCATCATAATAATCCATAGCAACATTAAACCTTTTCAATTTCGTAAGAATTGTAGCGATAAAGTAAGTTGCTTCAAGTATTAATTTCACACTATTTTCTTTTTTGAATTGTAAATAGGATTTTTTAATTATCATGTAGGAGATTTTATAGGCATTCTCAGAAAATAACCTTAATCCCTTTTTAAAATCGGTTAGTGCTTCTTGTCCCGAATAATCAGGATTAAGAAAAATTTCTGATTCTATCACTTTTTGCTTTAAACTAAATTTGTTAAAAATCTTATCGAAATAATCATTTAGGTGAAGCGTGCGTTCTTTTCTAAATTTTTGGTTTAATAATTTAAGTTGATTATCGAAATCCTTGATTTGTTCTCTCGGAAAATATTCAGGTAATAATAATGCTATAATATAGGGCACTTTCTTATCTCTACTCCTTTCCGAGGGTAAAGTATCAATTAACACGCTCCCAAATTTACCTTTCTCTTTAATGGGTAATTGGAATATTGTTTTTTTATACTTTTTTGATTCCTCTGATAAATAGAAGTTTTCAAAAAAGAGAAAAATCTTCCATGCTAAATGTTCTAAGTCAAAGTTGGGGATCTGAGTAGGATAATGCTCAAGAACTTTGACACCATTAATTTTATCCCACTCCCCAATGAACAAGATAAGTTCTTTTTCTTGCACGTTTTTTATCTCAACTTATTTTATCATTTATCTCTATAAATTAACCTTAAATATTAACAAATCTACTATAGAAAAAATCCTTTTTGATTTATATAGCTAAGGAATATATTAAAGTGGAATCAACCAATATATTCAGATAATTGATTTACAATATTTTTATAGGTTTCTAAGGCAGCTTTAAGTTCGCCCTTACTCAAATACTCTTCTGCTTGTTTGTTTAGTTCATTAATATTGATTTTTAATTCTTCAAATTTATAGAGTTCAAGGAGAGTATAGGTATAGTTTCTGGTCTTATCAGGCAAAAGGGTTTTTAAGTTCCACTTTAGAAGTTCGCCCGATTCTGCCTTTTTAGACTCGTCGGGTAATAGATCTTCTGGTTCCTTAATGGAATGGACATAATATAATGGAATTATATCTTCCAAAACCACTCCTTCAATAATATCTCCAAAATTATTGGAAAACGGCATATTTACCTCAAAAAACCCATCTAATTCGAGTTTGTCGAGATTTGAATGGGTTTTAATAATTTTTAAATGATCTTGAAGGATGAATAAGATTGTACGGGATACCCTTCTTCTTAAATTGTAATTTAAATCTACTTTTTTACGAGGCTCGACATCTTTTAGTATCCAATTAACTTCCAGCCCTTCCTTCGTCATCGATTGGTCTGGTAATTGGTCTATACGCTTTCCTTCTAATTCAACATTATCTATTTCATAATTATAGGGGATAAGATCTGTAAGCACTGCCTCTTCAAGAATTTCATCGAATGGATTTGTTAAACCAGAAGAAACTACTGAACCTTTTCCATCCTTTTGGTTTTCGACCTTAACATCCTTTTCTAATTCCATGACTTCTCCAGAGCGCGTTTTTAATACAGCTTTATTATTTATTTCCTCTTTTACCTCTACTCTATGTCCTTCTAAGACTCCACCGATCTGATCTAAAGCTGTATCTATATCTTCAGAGAGATCACCTAATATCTCATCCACTGAAAATTCTTCCATTATGGGAAGAACATTTTCTTCGACTTTAATGACATCTTCCAACTCTTTTGCTTTTTCTTGGAGCTCTTGAATCTCTTTGGCTTTTAATTCTTTCTTATGGTCAATTTCTTTTTGAAGTTCATCTGAAAAGTTGGAATATTTTTCTATTAATTTTTGATTTTCTAATTGCTGAGCGATCTCAAAGATAGAGCGGCTGCTTATTAACGCCGCATCCAGATTATCGTTATCTCTTGCTTTTTTATAACTTGCTTGAAGGTTTGCGAGTTTTTGCTGGTTAAATGAGAATTTCTCTTCTTCTTTTTCGATTAATGATATTTTTTCTCTTATTGATTCGATTTCATCAGTCAAATTTGTACTTTCGATTCTATTTAATGTCTGATTTAGTATATTTATAGCGTTATCAAACGCTTTTTTATTTATTAATGAGTTTGCCTCTTCTAGCGCCGAGATGGCTTCTGTTTTTAAATCGAGGTTATTTATTGTATTCATTAATTGTTCCTTTTGGTCGACCCAACCTGCCTTAATATCTTGGTCTACAAGATCATTTATCTTTTTTAAAACCAGGTCAATATCTCCTTCGATTTTAGCCATTTCACCTTTTGAGATTGCTTCATTAATTTTCTTAACCTTATCTAGAACAAATTCCATATTTTGTTCCTGTCTATTAAAGAATTCCTTCCAAATTTCTTTTTCTTTAATTATTAATTTAGTAGCCGATTCAATCTTCGCTTTTCTAATGATATCTCCCCATTCGTTCTTAAATTCTGAAATAATTTTGTGGACCTCTATAATATCTTCAGGAGCGTTTATGTTATCCAATCTTTGTCTTAAGTCATCAGATCTTTGTTTGGCTAGATTAATTTTCTCATTTTTATCCCGTTTTACTTTCACACGTTCAATGAAAGCCCTTTGCTCGTCTTGAGTTTCCTTATCATTGATTTCATCGGCTAATTGAATAATTTCATTGGCTATTTTAATTGCTTCATCGAATTTATTTACCATCAGTTTATTATTCTCCATCACGGACATTCTTTCAATATCTTCTATGATTGAAATTCGCTTATTCTCAATATCTTTCAAATGCTTTTCAATCTCTCCCTCTTGCATGTCAAAAAGTTTAAGAAAATCATCTGATTCGGAATAGGCGTCTATGGTTACATATCGCAATACAGTGCTATTAGGATATGTTTCTGCGAAGATCTTACGTATTTTAGGAATAAAATTCCTTAAGCTCTGGGGCACCTTGTTTCCAATCCATGTATAGAGTGTTTTTGACTTATTATCATACACAGGGATAATACTGGTTGGGCCGAATAATGATAAATAGTTTCTTGTTGAAACTTCCAGCAACTTTCCGGAAAACCCTAATTTGTGTACAATTATTTTTTTAGCCATTCTCATTCAATTATAAATATTATAATATGTATAATAATTATTACTCATTTTCTTTCACATTAAAATATTTATACTATAGTTCATAAAATTTTTATATCTTTTTGAAATCATATTCCTAACGAGATTAGAGAAGGAAAAATAGAAATCTCCAGATTATTTATGACTTATATTCAAAAAAACCAATTGTTACAAAAGGTTGAAATATTTGCTAAAAAGAATTCTTTAGATGATGATATTCACGGGTTTGAGCATGTTAAAAGAGTATATAACCTTTGTCTCAAGATTGGAAAGGAATGTGATGCAAATCTATATATTCTTAAGATTGCTGCTTTTTTACATGATATTGGCAGGCTTCGGGTGAGAGAAGATGGATTAAAGCAAAATCATGCAGAAGTCTCGGCTCAAATGGCATTAAAGTTCTTGAAAAAGTTTGAAAAAGAACTCGGTAAGGAAACCATTGAAAGAATTCTACACGCAATCAGAGCCCATTCCTTTTCTAATAATATACCCCCAGAAACATTAGAAGCGAAAGTTTTATCGGATGCCGATAAACTCGATGCACTTGGGGCCATTGGATTATATCGGACTATTGGTTTCACCGTAAAACATCGAGGGAATTTAAGGGATGTTATTGACCATCTAGAAAAGAAGATTCTCAATTTAAGAGAGCAAATGAATCTAACAACATCAAAACAAGTAGCAAACGAGCGCCATAAAATCCTATACGATTTCTATACCAGAATTAAAAAAGAATGAAGATAAATCTAAAGTGAATATATTCATTCGACCTAAACAGTACCGAGTATTTTTATGATTTTTTCTAACAGGTACGATTTTTATTGGATTTTTAGAAAGCTTTAAATCTTCCTCTTAATTCGTAAATCTAT
>CAZDJH010000239.1:0-6467 GCA_964505645.1 uncultured archaeon
ATATTTAATTATAGCAAATTTCTTTATTCCTATTGGATTAATTACATGGATAGTTGCATTTTCTGAGACAATCATTCCATTTAAGAAGAAGACTGCGTTAACAATAACCACAATATTTGTGGTTTTTTGGGAGGGCGTTCTATTTATTCTGCTCTTTAGCGGAAACATCGATTTAGTGGGTACAATAGATGCAGCAAACCCATTAGACTCTTCCCATGGCGATGTAATGAAATATGTAATAATTGGGGCGATTATAATCTTTGTTATAACGGGTTGCTACTTTTCCTATAAATCGATGACGATAGATGAACCAGAAATTAAATGGAAGGGAAGATTTTTGCTCATCGCCTGGATTTCCTTTGCAATTGGTGCGGCGTTGGACGCTATTATCCCTACTCATACGCAAATCTCTCTGGTTTTTACGCGGATAATTATGATTTCCAGTTCGATTTTTTATTACCTTGGATTTTTTCTTCCACCAAGGTTCAAAGACCTATTAATTAAAGAGAAAAAGGTTCCAGAAATCAAAGGAGAAAATTAAAATGGTAAAGATTCTGGATGAGCTTTGGATTTTAACCGAAAATGGTGTAGTGTTATTCAACCACGTATACAGACAGAAAGTCCCAACTCAGCTCTTCGGGGCACTTCTAAGTGCGATTAATTCATTCGCAGAAGAAGTTTCGAATGGTGGTTTATCAAATTTCGAATTGAGTGATAGGCAGTTTATCCTATATAAAAAAAATAATATCCTCTTTATTGGAAGTTCATCAAAAAAGCTTAAAAAGGAAATTATAAGTAAAGAATTGGATAATATTTCGGAGTTATTTTTCAAGAAATATCCTCATATCACAAAGCAAAACGGATGGGATGGAGATATTTTGGTTTTTGAGTCCTTTGAGAAGGAAATAGAAGATGCTTTCGAGGATAGTGTAAAGCAGTTCTGGAAAGGGTTTTAAATCAAAATATTATATATGTTGAGTTTTCCTTCCATATCAAGTTTTTTTAGGCTATAAAAATATAACAATACTATAATAGGAGCTATTTTTTACCATTCAGATATTTTACTAGGTACTTTGCAGTATAAGAGTTCGTATTCTTAATAAAGTCTTCGGGCTTCCCCATTGCAACGATTTCACCACCATTTTCACCCCCCTCAGGACCTAGGTCAATAATATAATCTGCGGACTTAATTATTTCCATATTATGCTCGATGACGATAACCGTATTTCCCTTATCGACCAATCGTTGGAGTACATCAAGTAAAAACTTTATATCATGGTAATGAAGGCCCGTCGTTGGTTCATCTAAAATATAGAGTGTGTTTCCTGTGCTCCTCTTTCGAAGCTGCCTTGCAATTTTTAGCCTCTGAGATTCTCCCCCACTCAAGGTAGTTGATGGTTGTCCTAATTCTAAATATCCCAAACCCACATCAACCACGGTTTTTAGGGTTCGTTTCAAGTTCGGAAAACTATCAAAAAATTTCAACGCTTGAGTAAAGGTCATATCTAACACGTCGGCGATATTTTTACCTTTATATTTTATCTCAAGAGTCTCTGCATCATACCTATGTCCATTACACAGATCACATTTGATATAAACATCCGGAAGAAAATACATTTCTTTTTCTATATAACCCCGTCCATTGCACTTTTTACACTGACCTTCGGAAGTATTAAATGAAAATCGACCTTTTTGGTAGCCCCTCGCTTTAGCCTCAGGCAGAGATGCGAAATATTTTCGAATGTAATTAAATGCTTTAGAATACGTTGCAGGGACGGAACGAGGGGTTCTCCCAATGGGGGATTGATCGATATTAATAATTTTATCAATTTTCTCATAATTGAATATCTGGTCAAAATCACCCGTAACCACCTTTGCACTACGGGTATTTACAAGGTTTTTCAAGCCGGGAAAGAGTGATTCCACTATTAGACTCGTTTTGCCCGCACCAGAAACGCCCGTTACACAAGTAAAGACCCCTAAAGGGATTTTTACGTCAATATCTTTTAGATTATGCTCGCGGACACCTTTTATTTCGATAAAATCCGTAAATTTGCGACGCTTTTCAGGAATAGATATTTTCTTACGCCCGGCGAGATAACTTCCAGTAATAGACCTAGGATTATTCATTATAGATTTCAAATCACCTTCTGCGGCAATTTCACCGCCACTTTCTCCCGCTAATGGCCCTAAATCGATAATATGATCCGCATTTCTAACGATCTCTTCATCATGTTCCACAACTACGATAGTATTTCCTAGGTCTCTTAGACGTTTTAGCATATCAACCAAACGACTAATATCTCGTTGATGTAGCCCCACACTTGGTTCATCTAGCACATATAATACGCCCACTAGACTTGAGCCTAATTGGGTAGCAAGACGAATTCTTTCAGCTTCTCCGACCGAAAGGGTATCGGACCTCCTACTGAGGGTGATATAATCCAGTCCTACGTTTTCTAAAAATGAGAGTCGTTCCTTGATTTCTTTTAAAACTTCACTTACGATTTTTAGCTCGCTTTCATCCAATTCCAAGCTTTTGAAGAATTTAAGCTCATCCTTCACGGGTAATTCGGTTAATTCTGCAATATTTTTTCCTTGAATGGTTACTGCCCTACTTTCTGGTTTTAATTTATGCCCTTCACATTCGGGGCACGGAGCCCTCTCCATAAAGCTTTCATAAATCTCTCGCGCCCTTCTTGAATTTGTTTCCATATAACGGCGATGCAGCATCGGAATAATACCTTCAAAGGATTTAAAATACTGGAAAGATGATTTATTAGTATCTTTTTTATATCTACTATTAGTATCTTTTTTCTCGAAGTTAAATTGAATCGCTTCTTCTCCAGTTCCATATAATAATTTGCCAATTTTTTCGGGGGCGATCTTATTAATGGGAGTTTTATCTGTATCAAAATCGTAATAATCAGCAATTTGATTTAACATCTGCCATGAATAACTTCCAAGAGTCCCGAAGCCTGGAATATTTCTTATATTACTCTTTTCTATAGGTATAGATAGATCATCCCCCAAGATTAGTTTATAATTAAACTCCATCACGGTTCCAAGCCCGTTACAATTTCTACAGCTCCCGTGGGGGATATTAAATGAAAACATTTTATGGTTGAGTTGAGGTATTGAAATCCCGCAATCCAAACAAGCATAATGTTCGGAATACCTCTGTTCTCCTTTATCCAGTATGTCTACTATTAGCAGTCCATCGGCCAGATTGAGTGCGGTCTCAATTGAATCCGCCAATCTTGTCTTAATTCCTTCCTTCATAACCAACCTATCAACAATCACATTGATATTATGTTTTACATTCTTATCCATTTCAATATCTTCATCTAAGGTATATTGAATTGTATCAACCTCCACCCGATAATAGCCTTGCTTCTTTAGATCATCTAGAAATTCCTTGTATTCTCCCTTTCGATCACGGATAACGGGAGCTTTAACGATAAATTTATCACCTTCCTTAAGTGAATTGAGAACTCTCTTGATGATTTGTTGGGGTGTTTGCGGAGTTATTTCCTTTCCGCAATTAGGGCAATGCGGAATCCCTATATTTGCATAAAGGAGTCTAAAGTAATCATAAATCTCTGTGACGGTCCCCACCGTACTTCGTGGATTTTTTGATAAGGGTTTTTGTTCAATCGCAATAGCAGGTGATAAGCCCTCTATTGAATCTACATCAGGTTTATCCATTTCGCCTAGAAATTGTCTGGCATAACTTGATAAGGATTCTAGGAATCTTCGTTGTCCTTCGGCGTAAAGGGTATCCATTGCTAAGCTGGATTTGCCACTCCCACTAATCCCCGTGACTATAACTAATTTATTGCGGGGTATTTTTACATTGACATTTTTTAGATTGTGCTGTCGAGCGCCCTTTATAATAATATGATTGATTTCCATTCTGTTCACTAATACTAATTTTTCTAATAAGATAAGGTCTATACTTTTATTTTATAATCCTTCTTTAGTTCTTTTATTCTGTCACGTAAATAAGCAGCATCCTCGAATTTGAGTTCTTTCGCTGCTAAGAGCATCTTTTCCTCTAGGTACTCAACCACTACCTCCATATCGCTCATTTCCTCCATTTTTTTTTCAACTTTCTTCTTCAATTTCTTTGATTCCTTTTCTTTTATCTCCTTCTCTTCGGAAAGGGATTTCAAGATGTTCTTTTTAATGGTTTGGGGGGTGATATTATGCTTCTTGTTAAATTTAATCTGTTTTTCCCTTCGTCTATTGGTCTCCTCTATAGCCCCCTTCATTGCCTTGGAAATCCGATCTCCATAAAGTATTGCCCTCCCATCTACATTTCTGGAAGCTCGTCCAATTGTCTGAATTAAGGAACGCTCATCCCTCAAGAATCCCAGTTTATCTGCGTCAAGAATCGCCACCAATTGGACTTCAGGTAAGTCCAGTCCCTCTCGTAGTAAATTTATTCCAACAACTGCATCAAAAGTCCCATTCCTTAGTTTTCTCAGTATCTCAAATCTTTCAACGGTATCGATTTCACTATGCAAATACGCGATATTTATACCAATTTCGGCATAATATTCTGCTATATCTTCTGCCATTCGTTTAGTTAGGGTAGTTATTAATACTCTTCCATTTTTATCGATTACTTTTCTTATCTCAGCAAGTAAATCATCTATTTGGTTTTCAGCTGGCCTCACATCCACCTTTGGATCCACTAATCCCGTTGGTCTGATAATCTGTTCTGCCGAGATACCCTCACTTTTCTTTAATTCCCAATCTCCGGGGGTCGCACTCATAAAAATAATATACTGAATTTTACTTTCCCATTCCTCAAAGGTGAGTGGGCGATTATCAAAAGCACTGGGCAATCGCCACCCAAATCCCACTAAGTTTCTTTTCCTTGAGCGGTCCCCTCCAATCATCCCATGAATCTGTGGAATCGTTATGTGCGACTCATCTACGACGATCAAGAAGTCCTCCGGGAAATAGTCAATTAAACACATTGGGGGTGCTCCCGGAGGCCTTCCATCCAAATGGCGCGAATAGTTTTCGATCCCCTTACAATAACCCATTTCCCGCATCATCTCAAGGTCAAATTTTACTCTTCTTTCTAACCTCTGTGCTTCCGCTAACTTTTCCTCGTCTTTAAGATCTTCCAATTGTTCCTTTAATTCCTCCTCTATAGATTTCAATGCCCTTACTTTGTTTTCCTCAGGAATGATAAAATGAGTTGCGGGAAAGATACGCACATTGGGGAGTTCCCGAATGATTTTATTAGATATGGAATGGATTTCCTTTATTGATTCAACTTCATTTCCAAACAGAGAGATTCTAATGGCTGTTTCCAAATAGGCTGGAAATATATCAATAATATCCCCCTTTACTCTCAAGATACCGGGTTTAAACTCGATGTTTTTCCTTTCATAATTCATCTTTATTAGTCGTTCAATTATCTCCCTACGCTCTATCCGTTGACCGACTTCCAAGCTTAATGCCACACTTGTCCATACTTCGGGGTTTCCAATTCCGTAAATACATGAAACAGTCGCAACAATAATTACATCTTCCCTTGTTCTAATAGCATGGGTTGCTGCCAAGCGCAATCGCTCAATCTCCTCGTTAACGCTGAAATCCTTTTCAATATACATCCCAGTCGTGGGTAAAAATGCTTCCGGTTGATAATAATCGTAATAGGAAACAAAATAATGAACGGCATTATTCGGAAAAAAGTTTCTTAATTCTTGATATAATTGAGCCGCAAGCGTTTTGTTTGGGGCCATTATTAGGGTTGGCTTCTGAATCTCTTGGATTACATTAGCAATAGTGAAGCTCTTTCCCGTTCCCGTCGCACCTAATAATGTCTGGTATTTTTTATTATCTTTTTCAATATTTTCAGCTAAAGATTTAATAGCCTTTGGCTGGTCTCCTTTCGGACTAAACTCGGACTCAATAGTTAAATTTGAACTCATTATTTAATGGAATTTAATAATAAAATATCTTTTCTTTAAATGAATCCTAATAAAAGTTAGGTATTTAAAATAATCATTTTTACCTTAAGTTATTTATTGTGATTTAATATAAGGCTAAACCTTTAAAAGCAAGGCGGGTATAGTGGTTTATTGCATATTAAATAGAAAAATGTATATATTTCAATTCTATAAGATTTATTAATCTTTTTTACTATATTAGATATATTAATAACATTTTCGATGAGTCATGCTATTGGAAATACCAGAAAGTTTGTTATATAAGGGTTATTATGAAGGGCTCCATTTGTATCTGTACATCTTTACGATTGTGCTTTTTTTAATCAGTGGAATGTTATTCTTTATCCGTGTCATTAAAACTGAAGTAAAAGAGGTAAAAATAGGATATTTAGGATATGGTTTCTTCTATTTATTGAAGTCTCCCCGCCCTAAAGGTCGGGGTATCGTAGAAAACCCCTTCCACTTGCGTAGAAAGGATTCCTCCTTCAAAGAGGG
>CAZDJH010000240.1:0-6413 GCA_964505645.1 uncultured archaeon
CCAACCCTTATTTTTTCTGAAAAATTACTATTGATCAGAATACTTTATAATTACTGTTTTCTTTTAATTTATCTAAAATATTATCAGCTTTTCTTGTTGGGATAATTTTAGATATTTCATTAATTTCTTCCTTGGAATCTACATCACTTACGCCCTCTCTACTTTGCTTTGATCGGTTGATTAAATTTTGTTTTTCTTCTAAATTCTCATCCTCTTTTTTAAATTCTTTATTTTCTGCCTTGATCTCAATCTCGACATTGTATTGATTAGAATATGTTTTATATTCTTCTTTTAAGATTGAATTTATTATCCCTCTGAATTCGTTTCGTCTTATATAAGTTCCATTAAACCTATTCGCAATTTGTTTAAAAAACCTATCTAAGGAACTTCCATTGAAGTTAATTATGTTGAAATTAAATGGTTTTAAATCTTCCATAACTACTTTTATTTTACGAATAGGATTCAAATAAACCATATCTCTGGTATTATTTCCGCCAATAGTTAAGAAGTATATATTTACTATTTTTTCAGATAAGTTCTCTCTTAATTCAATTAATGACTCCGAAATTGTGTTTATCGCTTTTGAGTAATTTCTGAACTCCACTTCTGCATTAGAGATATATTCTTGACGTATTATCTTAAGATTTTTTATAAAATTTGAAATGATTTCAGACGATATTTCTTGTTTAAAATTGGGGAATCTAAAGATTTCCTCGGATAAACCACTCATTGAAATTAATTGAAAACTATTAAACCCTCCAGATGTCATTTTTTTAAGACTTTTTAAAATCTTTAGGCAAAATGTAAATCTAACCCCTCTAAATCAAGATATTGGTGGATTAATTAACTCTAGTAATTCATTTTTCAGATTCTTTGTTAAATTCTCTTCATTATTAATCCTTTCCTTTAAATTATTTATAAAATTATTATTATAAGATATTTCATTATCCATTCTTGAAGAAAAATCTAAACAATATATATCATAGCTTTTTATTTTTCCTTTTCTTTGGAATATGGTATGATTTGCACATCTTTGGATATTTTGAGTAGAATTAAAATCTTCACCATATTCAGAAGTATCTTTTTCTTTTATATTTTTTGAAGGATTACTAGAAATTTGATGATTAAAACTAGGATCAAGTGTAATTTTTTTCGATTTAAAATTACAACTATTATTAGAGCAAATTAGTACGATTTGATTATTTCTTGTGGGCAAATAAAACAATTCCGAACCACATTTCTGACATTTAATCATATAAATCCATATTTTTTTTTGGAATTTAATCTAATCAATGATATTATTATAAATCTATATTTTACTTAAAAATTTTTAGTATATTTAAATACTAATATTAGATTATGTCACCATCCTTCGAATTAATTAATTTTTAAAAATTTAGTGCTTTAAAGCATTCATTTTTCGATTATTTGTAAGAAGTTTTTAATATATTATTATCCTTATATATATTTATATTCTATTAACTTAATAAAGTTAACAAACTAATAATATGTAAAAATCCAGATCTTTACTTTTTTTCGAGTTCCAATTGAAATCGTTGAAATGTGATATCACAATCGACATTTAGCATGATTATAATGCGACCAGGCTTTTTCGCTCGATCTCGAAATGAAATCCTTTTAGTTTTAATATAACCCTGTTTAATTTTAATAGCACGCACATTTTTAAGGTGAGCTTCATGTGCAGCCGGAAATTTCAAGATTACAATTGACTTAATGTTGGTATTCCAACAATAAGCTTCAATTTTTCCATTAGCGTGCACCGATTCAATTAAGTAAAACGGTTGCCTATAGAAATATGGCGCTTCGCCGACAGGAGTAAACTCGTTCAATTCATTGCTACTGTCAAAAACACTCTTAGTATTATCTTCAAGCATTTGGGGCTCGAGAAAATCGGAAAGCTTAGCCCTCATCTCATCTGTGATATCCTTTCTCTTAATCCTTACCTCCAATAGAAATCGTTCTAAAAATTGCCTTGACCATTCCAATTTCGCAAGCTCTTCCTCTTCCATTTGAAATAAAAGCATAAAAATCCGCAAGCCCAAGGAGTTCCCGGTGTTGGAGAAGTAAAGCCCCAAATCATAGAACAATTTAATATCAGAGTCATCTACTTGGCTCAGAAATGACTTTAGGGTGCTATTAATGACATCCTCATGTCTAATCTCATTAAAAATCCCAAAAATCTTATTTAAGTGAGGAAAACCATCCCAAAACCCTTCTGAAATGATATATTCCAAAAAAGCGAACTCTCGAAGGTTCAGCAAGAAAATGCCATATAGGAGCTTTAAGCTTAGCTCACGTTCCTTACTGATCCTAAAGCGCCAATCAGACTCTAAGACCAGCCGGAAGTGGGTAAAAGCCTCATCAAAATAACACTCACTGAGGTAATGGACTGTTTCTTGAATTCTAATTTTAAAAATCTGCTTCGAAATTATTGTCTTCACTTCATCGAGATGATTGGCAATCTCGAGATTGCTGGAGATGTTATCTAACTGCTGTAAATTTTCAGATGTTTTGAGATAGAGATAGCGAATACTATGAGAATCATGGAGATCAGACTTATATTCCTTGAGAGGTTCTAATAATGGAATAATGGGACGGATTAACGCTTGATCTTGCTTGTCTATGGCTCCTTTTTCAAGGTATGTTAATATTGCGTTCTGATAGTCTTGAGGTGGTCCCTCGCTCGGGGAGCTCTCGACTAGGTGCGTTCCAAAGGTGAGAATGCTTTTTAAGATTCTCTCGATGGGTCGCGGTTTCTTTTTGCCGGTTAATCTATACATTATGAAATATTCTGCGAAAAATAATATCAACTGCTCAATTTTTTCAATAAACCCCTCTTCAAACTCAAAGTCTTCAATTAATTTGCTGAAAAAATCTGTTGGTTCAATAATTTCGACATTTGGAATTTTGCATACTTTTTTCACCCTTAAAAAACCTTCATCATTCGTCACAACAAAACTTTTTTTATTATCTTTAAGAGCCGAAAAAATAAGAGAAAGGTCTGCAGGCTCATTCCTTTTCTTTGAATAACCCAAGAAATTCTTATATCGTGTACAGAATCTAGAGAATTCTGTTGAGTCTTTCACAGTCATAGTTTTAAAGTAAAGTCGTGCGATTTCCTTAAAATCATGGGGAAGTTCATTAAAAATCCTCTTAGTGATATAAAGCGGGCACTCTCGGTGGACCCTATTGAGCACTTCCTTTAAGAGAGTGAACTTCTCTTTGTTCTTTCGTTTATCTACCGCCAAGAAAAAGTTTGTGTCCATCCAATATTTTACCATTCATACCCCTTCCTTTTTTTTGATTCTCATTAAACAAGTTTTTATCTTTAGAGTTTTGGTTTAGATAAATATAGTAATTAAAAACAGAGACCCAAAGCATTAAATAACTACGATCTATTATAAAATTATTTTCTTTTGGCATTTAAAAGCGGGAGAAATGTCAAATCCCGTAAAGATAATCTGCTCAATATCGGTTGTTGATATGATATCATCTAATAAATCCAAGATAATCTCTTGATTATCCTCCATAAAGGGATTGAGAAGATTATCAACGATTAAAAAGCAATTTGGGCCCAGCTCCGCTAAAAAAGAAGCACGAATCGAGAAGTAAATCATAATCTTTTCCGAGGCACTTAATTGATAGATATTACGTTTAACGCCCCCCATCTGAACGACCGGTACAAATTTCTCGTCCCATTCGATTGAATTCATCTGGGAGCTTTTCTTAAACTTGACCCACATCTTATTGCATAGTTGCTTTATAGCTCGTAATTTACTTCCCCGGATTTCGCTTAACGTTTCTTCTAAAGAATCTTGAAAGAAAATGATCCGATATTTATTATGAACGAGTTCTTCAAGAGCATTCCGCATTTCGGCCTCACTTAAATAGGGCTTTAGCAATTCTTTACGCTTTTCTTCAAACTGTTTTATCTTAAATTCATTTTCTTGTATTTTTCTCTCGATTTTTGATATTTCAGAGCTTAAACTTTCCTTTTCCTTTCTTTTTTGACTTAAGTCTGCTTTTTCTTCTAAATTGTGTTTTTCTATGTACCGCCTAATACGTTCCCCCACCTCTTCCAAATCTTTTTGCAATTCGGTAATTTGCTTATTCTTCTCTTCTAATTTAGCCTTGCTTCCCGCTAACTTTTTGGTTATTTTTTGTTTATCCTTTAATCTCTCTTGTAAACCAATAAATTGTGAATGCTTTTTTTCTAAACTATCATTTGCTTCTGAAAGGCGTTCGATTTTTTCTCTAATTTGCTCAAGCCCTTCTTTTAATGATTTGTAGGACTTGATCTGCTCTGAAATCTGAGAGACCTCCTCTCTTATCTGATAGATTTCCCTTTCTTTTTCTTTGAGTTTTTCCTCTTTTTTGCTTACTTCTTCCTTTTCTTCTTTCAATTCATTATATTTTCCTTCCGGATTTTTAAGGGTTTCTAATTTTTCTTTTAGCATTTCCTTTTTCTCTTTTAGTTCCTCTAGGACGACCTCCTTTTCTTTGATAATATCAGATGCAACAGGACATGCTTCCTTACTGATGGGACATTTACCTTTTTTAAACTTAGTGATGATATTCTTTGTTCCTGAAATGTTTAATTTAATTGTTTCCAATTGATTGGCTTGCTTCTTATATTCCTCAATTCGGGATTTTAATGGCGCTAATTCTGAATCTATTCTCTCTAAATTTTTAATTTTCTCTTTTAATTCAGTACTTTCCTCTTCCAAATTCTTTATTCGGTTCCTCCTATCCTTCAATAGGACTTTTCTCTTTTCCAGTTTATTAATCTTAGTCTGAAGTTCGTCCTTATCTTCCTGTAGTTTTGAGAGATTTTTCTTATTCTTCTTATAGAGGTTGTTCTGATCTCTCAAGCCCTTAACTTTTTCTTCTTTTTCCTCCAATTCTTTAAGCTCCTCTTCCTCTGTATTAATATTAGAGGAAATTAATTCCATACTTTGCTTTTGGCCATCTATTTTTGAAGTTAGATCCCTTTTCTGAGATTTAAGTTGTTCTATTTGTTCGTAATGGTCAATTTGATCTTTTTTTCCTTCAAGATTTTCTTCCAAAAATTTTTTCTTGCCTTTTAGCTCCTTAATGTTATTCTGGCATGTTTGCAACGTACCTTGATTTTTTTCGGAATAATCTTCGAAATCTTGGACTTGATCCTCGATATCTTTTCTCTCATTATCAAGTTCCTTAATTAATCTAGCAGTATAATCATTTAATTTCCTCAGATAATCGAGCTTTAGTATTGAATCGATATCTTGATTGATTTTAAACGTTGGATTATTGAGAAAGTAGTATATCGACCCCTCTTGTATAAAATTCACATTTTTGATGAACTCTCTTGAGGAATTAAATATTTCCTCAACCTTTGTTAAAATCTCATCCTTTCGAGAAATCGATTCTATCTCTTCGACTTCTTGACCCTTTTCCAACTTATAAAGGTAGGAATCCATTCTTACGACTTTATCACCGCTGAAGTTCCTTCTTATTCTATATTGCTCGTCCTCATTCTCCAGATCGATTTCTATTTTGCCCTCCGATTTTCCCTCCTTCTTAAGTTCATTAATAGATAATTCATCAAAAAGCGAATCGCGGAACAATCCAAAGTAGAGAGCCTGAATAAATGAAGTTTTGCCGGAAAAATTAGTTCCTTGGATTAAATTAATACCCCTTTCAAAAACAAATTCTCTCTGGGGAAAGGACTTCCAATTTTCGATATAGAGGCGTTTAATAATCATTTTATTCTCCCTCAAGCCCCTCCTTGGTAATAATTTCCGAGAACTTCTGATATGTAATATCCTCCTTAATCTCTAATAGTTCAGCAAAAGTTTTCTCTAATCCGATAACCTCATCCTCGGAGCAACAATAAAGGCCAGTATACTTTCTCCTCCGGCTATATTTCTCCTCTTGACTGTTGAAAACTTCCTTTGCCTTTTCATTAAAAATGAGTGAAATCTCTTTATTATCCATTTTATTACCCTATAATTTTTTTTTGCCTTAAATATTCATATATGATTCTTATAGTATAATTAGAAAAACGATAATTATACCTTAAATACTTTTTCCTTAATCTGATTGAATCTCATCCTTCCAATCTAATTTTTAAACAAATAGTATCAAAATCCATATTTTATCAATCTAAAAGGAGATAAATGAAACAGAAATGTAATAATAATCCTATTAAACTTGTTAATTCCCATATCTTTATAGTAAAGGCTCAATTTTAAATACATAAACCAAAAGGGAAAAGAACCCAATTCCATTAATAGTTTTTCCGACGGGCCAAATATGAGCGACAGTCAATTATTAAATGCTGATAAGGAGTATCCATTCAAAATATTTGAGGATCTGGAATGTTTAACTACTTTTGAAATTGAAGGTAAAAC
>CAZDJH010000241.1:0-6413 GCA_964505645.1 uncultured archaeon
ATCCCATTCTCTTTTATTCACTTCCCTTTAGAAATTAAAGTATAGCACTTTCGAAAATAATAAATTTTATTCTTGATTTTCTCTATAAATATACGTTCTTAAGGAATTAAAACGAAATTTAATGAGAATTATGACTGATATTGAATACAAACCACAGAAAATAGAAGAAAAGTGGCAAAAACGCTGGAAAGAGGATAAAATATTTGAAGTGAGTATGGATTCGGAGAGAAAAAAATATTACGTACTTGAGATGTATCCGTATCCATCTTCAAAACTTCATATGGGCCATCTTCGCAATTATTCAATTGGCGATTCATTCGCCCGCTATAAACGAATGCAAGGATTTAATGTAATTTATCCTATGGGCTATGATTCTTTTGGCCTCCCTGCGGAAAATGCGGCGATTGATCATGGAATTAATCCAGAAAAATGGACAAATGAAAACATAGAAACGATCAAACAACAACAAAAGCGCATAGGGTTGAGTTATGATTGGACGCGAGAGATATACAGCCATGATCCCAACTATTTTCGGTGGGATCAATGGTTCTTTTTAAAAATGTACGAAAAAGACTTGGCTTATAAACAAGAAAGCTATGTTAATTGGTGTCCCAAATGTGCTACAGTATTAGCAAATGAACAAGTTCAAGGGGGTAAATGTTGGCGATGCGGTTCTGAAATTGAACAGCAATTTAAAACTCAATGGTTCCTAAAAATTCGTAACTATGCCGAAGAATTACTTGACGGTCTTGATGAAGTTGATTGGCCAGAGAAGGTAAAAACCATGCAGCGTAATTGGATCGGTCGATCCGAGGGCTCAGTTATTAAATTTCCCGTTGTAGGGGGGGAAAAGACCATTGACATCTTTACAACGCGCCCAGATACATTGTTCGGAGTCACTTTTATGGTTTTCGCCCCAGAACATCCTTGGGTAAGAGAATGGGTTGACGGAACTGAATATGAGGACGACTTTGAACAATTATACACAGAGACAATGAAGGAAAATAAATTTAAAAGAACTGATATTGAAATCGAGAAAAAAGGAATGTATATAGGAAAAAAGGCAATTAATCCGATGACTGAGGAAGAGATTCCAATTTATATCGGAAATTTTGTTGTTTATGAGTACGGCGCTGGTGCTGTAATGGCAGTACCTGCTCATGATCAGCGCGACTTTGAATTTGCTAAAAAATATAATATTCCCATAAAAGTGGTTATTCAACCATTTGATTATGAATTAAACGCTGAGAAAATGACTCGCGCGTATGAAGGGGATGGACAATTGGTGAACTCAGATGAATTCAATGGAATGGAAAATAAACTTGCTATTGGGGCAATAACGGAAAGTTTAGAGGATAAATCCCTCGGGAGCGAAACTGTGAATTATAAACTTAGAGATTGGCTTATCTCCCGACAAAGATATTGGGGGTGTCCAATTCCCATAATTTATTGCGAAAATTGCGGAATTGTACCGGTGCCCTATAAAGACCTTCCGGTAAAGCTTCCCGAGGATGTGAAATTTACGGGAACGGGGAACCCCTTAGAGACCAGTAAAACATATGCAGAGATTAAGTGTCCAGAATGCGGAAAATCCGCAAAAAGAGAAACTGACACAATGGATACATTCGTAGATAGTTCTTGGTATTTCTTCAGATATTGCGATCCCCAGAATAAAGAGGCTCCATATAGTAAAAAAAAGGTGAATTACTGGGGAAATATAGATCAATATATTGGTGGTATTGAACACGCGATAATGCATTTATTATATGCACGTTTCTGGACTAAAGTAGGGAGAGATTTGGAGTTGCATTCACACAATGAACCATTTCAAAGGTTATTGACTCAGGGCATGATAAATAAAGCCCATCCTTACTGTTCAGAATGTGATGCTTTTGCGACTAAAGCAGAAAAGGATAATAAAAAGTGCCCCCGATGTGGGACAAAATATGTACTGAAAAGCGTTAAGATGAGCAAAAGTTTGGGAAATACGGTAGATCCCAATAAAATTATTGAACATTATGGGGCAGATTCGGCGCGCTTTTTTATATTATTTGGCGCAAGCCCCAAATCGGGATTAGAATGGTCAGAAGAGGGGGTAGGCTTTGCTGCAAAATTTCTACGGAATACCTTCAGTCTCTTGGCAGACGCACCGAAAAAAACTCGGAAAAATAAAACTATAAGGGATACTTTAATAGAATATTATCTTCATAAGACGATTAAATCTGTTGGGAAAAAAATGGAATCAATCTCAATTCGAGCGGCCGTAAACGAGTTAATTCAATTCACGTCCGAATTAATGAAATACAAGAATGAAGGTGTTCATGAAGGGATATTTGATCAATGCAAAGAAGTATTAACCCAATTACTTCATCCAATAACGCCCCATATGACAGAAGACATCTGGGAAATGCTCGGAAAAGAAGGATATTTAAGTCTAGATGATTGGCCTACCTACGATGAGGCATATCTTACAGACGAGAATCATTTTAAATGGATTTTAATGGCTAATACTATAGACGATATAAAAAACATCAAACAAGTATTAAATAAGGAAAATATTGACCAAATCCGACTTATAATTGCTGAAGAATGGAAGTTTAGATTTTATGAGAAACTTCTCCATTTATTAGAGAAAAAAAGAAATCAACAAGAAATATTGAAGGAATTAATGAGCCAAGATGAATTTAGATCCCATGGAAAATTCATAAGTAATATGGTCAACCTCATCTTAAAAAATATTGGGAAATATCCAGAATTTTCATTAACACAAAAAGAGGAATACTCCTTTTTCAGCGACATTAAACCAATTCTTGAAGATAAGTTCGAAGCGACATTAAATATCGTACTGGAAGAGGACTCAAATAAGAAAAAAGCCAGTAAATCTCTACCTGGCCGACCCTCTATTTTAATTTCATAGATATATTTGGGATGGATTATAAAAAGTAGAAAATATATTAATTAAGATTTTTATAATTTTTATTAAATATGAATGGTTTGCTCAATAAAGTTTTTTTTTTTAATATTGGTGCACATCGGGATAGTGATAATTTTTTTTATTGGACCTCTGAGAATTACCATAAAAACCCTTATTTCCAGATTAAATTAATCCGCAATGCCCCCTATAAGAATATTTTTTATACGATTCCCAACCCAGATGTTACAATCGTATATTATGTGTATAAGCATACTATTTTCTCAATAGGTGCCGACCCTAAGGTTCAATCACAATTACTAGAAGCAATATTAGAATTTTTAATAAAGAGATTTTTTGAAATTTTTGATGAGTCCCTTTTAGACACATATTTTGGAGATTCATGTAATTTATTTGACGGATTTGAAACAGAATTTCTAGATCTCCTTAAAAACTTCAAAGAAAAGGATCTGATAAAAACAGCGCTTGTAAATTGTAAAACATGCGACAAGACGTTCCAAATTATTATTAAGAAATCACTTATAGAAAATTCAAATCAATCTACTACCCCACTGGTATATGTTCACTCAGGACATGCATTGTTAGTGTACGTTGATAAGCAATATAGGATTCGGGGCACCCATTTAGTAAGTGTTTCCTATTAACTTATTACCCTCTATTATGACAATCTATCAATTGACGGTAATATCCGTACATGTTTATCCATTTTACAATAAAATAATTAAACCCATTCCCCCAAGAATAAAGGTATATTTGCGATTTTTTGATTTTTGCCGGCAGGATAATAACTCTCCCTCCAAGGGGATATTAAATTTGATTTAAAAGCCGGCTTGGTCTCAGCACTTTATAGTTTTTCGAGCCAAATTAATCAGAAGATCGATGTTTTAGAGTTTAGTTCTCAAGACTATGGAAAGCGATCTCTCTTGAACAATTCAGAATATAGAGGGAACTTACTTATATCTCTGACAACGGAATTATTTTTATTTCACCATCAAGTTCAAAGAAAGGTGGAGCTTATTTATAATACCTATATCACCTCAAATCTAATAAAAAGAAAATAGAAAAAAGTTAAAGACTATTTTCCGCTTCTTTAATAATTGCTGCAAATGATTCAGCTTCCAAAGATGCCCCGCCCACTAAACCCCCATCGATATTTTCCTTTTCAAAAAGATCTTGTGCATTATGCGGCTTAACGGAGCCCCCATATTGTATTCGAATCGCATCGGCGGTATTAGAATCGTATTTATCCTTTAAGAGTGTCCTAATATATTCATGAACTTCATCTGCTTGATCTGGGGTGGCCGTCTTTCCCGTCCCTATTGCCCATATGGGTTCATAGGCGATGACCGTCCTCATCATATCATCCTTATTTATCCCGGCGAAGGTCTTTTCCATTTGATCCTTAATGATATCCTTAGTCTTACCCGCCTCGCGCTCTTCCAACTGTTCTCCGATGCATACGATGGGATGGAATCCCATTGATAGAGATTTTTGAAGCTTTTTGTTAATTAATCCACTTGTTTCATTGAAGATATTTCTCCGTTCGCTATGCCCCAAAATTACGTACTCCACATGCAAAGCCTTCAAAAATACGGGGGAGACTTCGCCAGTGAATGCCCCTGCTTCCTCATAATACATATTTTGTGCCCCTAACTTGATATTTGTCATCTTTAAAATACTGGCGACGCCTAACGCCGTAAATGGAGGTGCAATAACTATTTCTATGCTCTTTACTTTCTTTACCAAAGGAATGAGGATTTCAAGCATTTCCCTTGCATCTTCCGGTGTTCCTCGGTGCATTTTCCAGTTTCCGCCCACGATTGGTCGTCTCATTTTATTTTTCACCTATTTTTGATTTCTCACTTTAGTATATTTTGTTATTTTTGAGTTATAACTAACATAATAAATGATTTAAAATAAATTACAATATATCATATTTACTTCACAAGGTGTTGATATAATTAATTTTATTTTCCACATAAAAAAGTGGGTAAAACAAACGTTTTTGAGGGTTTTTGAATAGGTTATAAACAAACTTTCTTTTTTTGTTTGGAGGTTTGCCAATTCTTCCGTATTACGGAAAGTTTTGATAATTATAAAACATCATTATAAATATAAACTGAAAGAGGATTAGAGATCCGATTAAATAAAAAGGGGAAAAAAAGTGAGATTATTCTTCTTCTTTCTTGGGAAGTTTTTTATCTAGATTCGTAGCTTTTAAAATTGTTTGAACCTCATCCACATCAGGAGCAAGGATCTCAGGAAGACCAAGGCTTTCCCTCCTTCGTTCAACGGCCGATTGCATAGGAATAGCTTTCCCAAACTCCAATATTGTAGCAGCTTGGGTTGTAAAATATTCTGGCGCCTCTCCACGTGCAACGCTCTCATTCTTCAGAATCGTGAAGATTTCGGTTAATTCTACTTTCTGAGGGCAAACCTCATCGCAAGTATCACAAATCGTACATCCCCAAATATTAAATCTGTTTTCCTCCCCGAAGATTTTTTCTTTTAATCCTAAAAGCGAATCTAAAATTAATCTGCGCGGATTATATCTTCCGTTTGTCACTTGAGCCACTGGGCATGCTCCAGAGCATGTGGCACATTGATAACAGTATGCGAGAGTGTTTCCTATACCACTTTGTAAAATCTGGTTCCTAAATTCAAAATCGATGGTTGCCATGTTCGAATTATCTTTAAATTATTACTTAATCTTATGTATTATAACTTTTTTTATATTAAAAAAATATTTCTTTCTGATCGAAGTATGATTCTTTTTATAATATCAAAATCCTTAAAAGAAAAAGATGCGTCAAAAAGTGAAAGTATTGAAAGTACTGGCACGACCTTTTCACGAAATCTATTTATTTTTTATAGGAAAATTGGGAACTCTACGAAATCTTTTTTAGGAATATTCATTTCTGCATTTATACTCTAAAACTATAAAAATTAAATAGAAATAATTACACAACAAAATAAAGATCTAATATTATATCTTTGTATAGTTATTTTTGCTTTTAACATAAAATGGTTGAGAAATTATGAATATTGAAAAACTTAGAGAAGTTAATTTGAAAATCACAGATGAATTAAAAGAAGGGAAGGTAATTATTGATGTATACACTGAATGGTGTGGCCCTTGTAAATTTATTGCTCCAATACTAGAAAAGTTCCAAGAGGAGGGACTCATCAATATGGTTCGAGTGGACCTCGATCAAAACCGACCCTTAGGACAGATGTTTGGAATTACCGCCATTCCCACCCTCTTATTCTTTAAAGACGGAAGGCTTTTGCAAAAAAATATTAGCATTCAAGGCCAAGACGCGGTAAAAAACGGAATTATGGTGGGTGCGGCAGGAGAGGAAATGATGCGAAAAATCATCAAAAAAATGTAATTGACTGTGTAGGTTCTCTCTTTTATTCTCTTTTTCTTATTTTATTATCAAATTAGAAGTATTTATCTATCTTACTAATAATTTTTGTA
>CAZDJH010000242.1:0-6394 GCA_964505645.1 uncultured archaeon
GGGCACCTCCTCCCGTGGTTGTCTTATCCAGCGATGTGGTCGAATCTTTATCGAGCCCCAAAGATTTCTCGACCGATAGATCGAGCTCGTCCCAATCTTTTCCGTACCATTCGGCGATGAACTCCTCCTTGCTCTGGTAAAGGTGCTTGTCGGAGATCTCCTTGCGTTTCTTGATCTCCTTCTTGACCTTTCTCGTCCGCTTAACAAACTCGGGGATCCGGGCGACCTGGATGTAGTGATAGGTACCCAAGGAGCCGCCGATCCCTGCGGTGAATGCAATCCCCAGTATCAGGTAGAAGATGGGTATCGGCCCCACTTTCATCATCTCAACATTCACATTGAAATCGATCGTTTCGGTCTCGTAGTTGTCCTTTTGGATGGTGAGAGTACACGGTACGGTTTGACCCTGGAAGAACGTGCCTAAGGCCCCCGTGATGCTCTGCATCGATACCGTGCGCTCGTACACGCCGTCGTTGTCATCATCCTCAAGTTCGATAGTCATCCCGCCGATCGTCAGAGTCACGTCCGCCCCTAAGAGCGGCTGGCCGTCATTATCTTCAGAATTGTCCGTAAGGTTAAAGCGGAACGTAATCGATTCCCCGCTTCCCACGGTTATCGTCCTAAGCTCTGACGTGGAAAGGCCCAAGTCGTTCGAGATGTTCAAGGGGCGCTTTCTGATGGTCACCGAAAGTATAACGCTCTTATTTCTGAAGTTCAGCTTAGAAATAGTGATATTTGCCGAACTGGTCGATTCTGTATCTGCTCCTAAAAGGTCATCGTAATCGCTCACGCTTACGGCGTATATTCCGTTGCCGTGCGAAGTAAAGAAATAACTCCTATTTTGGAACCGCATTCGCACCGTGGCATCGCTTACCAACTGCTCTCGGATCCTATCGCCAACGGTTATATTAAACGCCAGCGGGTCTCCCTCGTAGACGTTAATATGCGGTATCTCGCCCTCCTCTTCTTCTACTGGGCTCGAGAGAGTATAATTGAACTTGATATTGCTGATCAGAATGGCGAGTTGGCGCGTTTGCGCAACGTAATTGGTCTTATTCATCGTAATATAGGCGATAAAGGTTTGGGACTCCAAGTAGGAACTAATTCGGCTATAGTTATACGGCGGGTTGTCGGGAGAGATCGTAAGAGTATAATTCCCATCGCCGTTATCGCTGAAGTCATATTCCCCTCGAAAGATCGCCCAATCGGACTCCCGGAAGCTCATGCTGACATCCGCTCCCGTCAAATTTTCCCCGGGACGACTTGAATCACTAAGCCGGAAGGTCATGGATATGTTTTCTCCCGTATATAACTTATAGACGGACGGCTCATCGAACTTGTCTCCGAACAACTCGTAGGTAAAGTCGCGTTTCTGCACGATTATCGAAACCCTCTGCTGGGTGATCCGAAGGTAATTCGTCTTATTGATGGTAATGGTTGCGGTAAAGCTTTTCGAGGTGATGGTGTCTGCCAGCGAGAGGTAATCGGAAATATTGATCAGATATACTCCGCTTGCCTGTTCTGTAAAGTTATAGAGCGCATGTTGGAACACGCTGTCATCAGAGAAGGTCATATTCACATGTGTCCCGCTAATGGGGTTATTATTATCGACGGGGTCGGTTAAGTTCACATAAAACACCAAATTATCACCTGAATATATCTCCACGGCATCGGGAGCGCTCACGTTAAATTGGCGATTCTGAACCGTGATGGAAACCTTTTCGGTGGCTCGCAAGTAATTCGTCTTATTTATGGTAATGGTTGCGGTAAAGCTTTTCGAGATAATGGAGTCTGCCAGCGAGAGGTAATCGGAAATGTTGATCAGATATACTCCGCTTGCCTGTTCTGTAAAGTTGTAGAGCGCATGTTGGAACACGCTGTCATCAGAGAAGGTCATATTCACATGTGTCCCGCTAATGGGGTTATTATTATCGACGGGGTCGGTTAAGTTCACATAAAACACCAAGTTATCACCTGAATAGATTTCCACGGAATCCGGTATTGATGTGTTAAACTCCCGGTTATCCACTCTGATCGTAATCGGAATTATGGTCTCCGTATAATTTCCCTTCGTGATGTTAATATCTGCCGAAAACACGTCTGAAAATAGTGATTGAGAGATCGGCGAATAATCACCCGTGGTAAGGGAGTAATTCCCTCCTCCGTTATCGATTAAAACATATGAGTCCGAATTGAAGAAGTCCATATTATCGGGTTGGAAAGTCACCGTTGCGCCGGAAACGACCTCCTTGGAGATACTATCATTGAGCTGGATGCTGAACGTTGCGTTATTGCCGCAATAGAGTGACAAGATCTTGTCATCGACATCGTCCGATAAAGTATAATCGAACTCCCGAAGGTTGATCTTCAAGGTCACGATCGCGGTTCGCGGTTCGTAATACTCCTTCTCGAACGTTAGGATGATGGTATACTCCCCCTCGGGTCGGGTTTCTGTATCAAAGTCCAATACGAGGGAGCCGTTATCAAGCGCAAATAGATCCCCTTCTTCGGTACCCCATTCCCAGAATGCTTCATCAAGATCTTTAATTACCACATCACCGTCATTGGTAATGTCGGTGTAAGTAAATGTAATATTGACCTCTTCCCCGGCATCGATTATCTTTTCTATGGTCGGCAACGTCTCATTATTGACGTGTGTCGGTCGCTTATTTACCTCTAAATTAAAAATTCTCTGTTGCGTTGTATAGTTTTCCTTTGCAACATTTAGGGTTATTGTGTATGTCTTTATCGTCGATACATCCGATGTATTAAGGGTGAAATAGTAATAGGTCGTACCATCCAGTTCCTTAACTTCACCAGTCCCAAGGGAGCCCGTCCCTCCTGTCCACGAATAGGAGATACTTTCCGGATCGATTAATCTGTCCGGATCTTCTCCGGTCGCGTTATAACTCAACGTGATGTTGATCAACTCGTTGTAATATTGGGAATAAGAATCGGTAGTGCCTAAGGAAGAATTGTATAAAAAGACATCCGTTTCTATGGGAATTAGGTCAAAGCCAAAATATTCCGGTTCGGGTTCACTCCAGAGAGGTTTTTGACCTGATAAATAGGCATAATAACTTACACCGCTTCCTCCTGCCGAAAATCGAGTTGAATTAATTGTAATAGTGAAATTCCCTGTATCAGTACCTTCTTGAGGTATAGATTCCTCTAATAGTTTCGTTCCACCCCTATAAATTTCAATTGTGGTAGATGTATCCTCGTAATCTGGATTCCATGTGTTTCCTCCATCGTCACTCGTCTCATATATAACCGAAAATGTCATATTCTCGCCCCATGTCACTTCCTCCCCTGGCCCCGCACTACTTGTAAAATTCGCGAGCCGCTGAGTATAATTGATGTCTGCTAAGGAGAAAATAAGACTATCTGAGGTTGTTAGTGTATAATTGTACGAATATTGATTTGTGGGTTTATATTTATTTGATTCGAGTACGTTAAATAATTGTTTTTCGTCTTGAAATTCTATAGTGAAATTATAGGTCGTCCCGTTTTTATACCAGAAGCTAAAATCGGTTGTAGAATTCCCATATGCCTTCCCATTAGAATCTGTTTCGAGGGTCACCACCGTTGTTTTGGTTTCATTATCTTTCACGATTATATCGAGACCCGCTACCCCTTCTTCACCTTCGCTATCCAAAACTTTTATACTGAGTTTCGACATATTAACGGTAATCTTTTCGTAGTACGTATGGGTGAGATTCAACTGAACAGTTCCATTGCATTGGGTCATGTTATAAAATTGTACTGTAAGGGCAGTAATTCCAAATACATTATCACCATCTTCAAAAGGCCGATACACCAGATCCGTGGAAGTTTCTGTCGAATAGCTCTCTGAATCAATGTCTCTATTTCCTTCATATTCAATTTCAATATACGAGAGATTATCGTATACATTATCACACTGAACTCTTACCTCTACTACTTCATTTGGTCCGGAATAACCCGAATCGTCGTATAGATAAATATTCTCTTTTTTGAATCTATATTCATGGTTTGGAAGAGAGTTTACATCAGTTTCATTTATATTATAATTACGATAGGTCTCATTGCGATACACTCGACCGCTATATAAGAAGGTGTTTTCTATATAATAATCCGGGTTGTAGTAAAAGACCGAATAATTGTAGTAGCTTTTTGATCCATTCCATATCAAGGTGCATTCACCGTTAGAGTCTAAATCCATTTTTTGCAATACATTTGAACTTCCCTCTGAACTTACATTAATATAGCCCCAATCAAAGGGTTCGTTACCAGATGCGTCGACTTCAAAATCTATGGTCCAGAGATTCGCGTATATCGTTTCACTGCAAAAGAGCCCTGCAAACGTTATTTCACCACCTTCGATATTAGACGAGTTATATACAACTTGTTCAAATGTCCCTGCTTCTGAGGATATGGTATAATTCACGGTAATATTGTAATCTCCAAAGGGAACTTTTGAAAATTCAACAGACCCATTGTTAGCAGTATTTTTTGTAAAAATGCCTTCATCAGTGTTTAAGATCTCTGTTCCGTTCCACAATGATACTTCTGCTCCTTCTACCTTTCGACCATCAATATCATTAACGTTAATCGTGACTGTTGCCGACTTTTCGACTTCCCCTAATAATTCAATATCTAAATCATAATAGTTAGCTAACCATTCTATTTCATTGGTTGAAAGTGAGTAATTGAAAAATCGAAGCTCATCAATGGTCATATTTCCCGATGCGTGTCGGCTAGTTCCACTATTATAACCACCATCAAATTCTTCTGCTTCAGAGCCAATACCAATATACCCAAATCTCCGAGGATGGGTGCCGCCATTGGAATATCCGATGGGATGATCAGGTGCATTTCTATTATTATCCTCAAAACCGTTAACATATATCTTTTTCTCCTCATCTGTTCTATCGTAATCAAATGAAACTAAAACGTGAACCCAGGTATTATTGTCGACTTCAGAATTTCCCTCAAAGTCGTCCTGACCACCACTATTATCGTCAGTTGTATCGAATTCTACAGTACCGGCAGATGTTGAATGTCCAGGAGATCCAGCGGCAAAGGTGAACCACTGAGACCTATCAAAATCTAGTATAGACCATCCTCCTTCGTCTTCCTTAACCTTTATCCATGCGGAAGCAGTGAATTCATTTAAAGGGCCTGCTATTGATACATCTTCATATCCCGATAAGACGGATCCCCCATCATCTGGGTTATAAAAGCACATATTAAGTGGGATACGCCCATTTGCATTATCCATATTAATTTCAATTGCGTTTCCATACTTACCTTCGGTATAATAAGCGTCCATACGACCTGCGTCAGGTTCAAGACTGCCGTTATATAAGTAATTCATCGTATCAGTTACAATATTATTCTCATCGTTATCAAAATCCCAACGGGCGAGACCCCCGGGAGGGTTCTTCATATAATGTGTTGCGTCTTTTCCAACGGTATCATTTCCGTAGTACATATATGTATCATAGTCCGATGTTCCTGCCTCTGAATCTGTCTTAAACCAGACTGTCGCGTAATTCTGGCGGGGGATGTCCTTTTGGATATAATAATCTCTTAAAACGCCATTTTCCACAATTCGAATATCATCCAAGTCATCTTGTATATGATCGCCTAAATTGTCATAGTTAAAAGATACGCTAACAAAGTTATCATCTAAATTATAGGTTCCAGGGTTAGTTATATTGATACACTGTCTCCATTGAAAATTTCCGTTCCACCATTCATCCTCTCCGATCCCATTACTGCTTATCGAGATAGGAGTGTCCTTAAATAAATTATTGTTCTTACTTTTTGTATGTTGTATGTTTCGAAAATTTAAAGTCATAAATGTCGCAATAGGAATTAATAAAATCACCAGAAATAGTAAAGCTAATAGGTTTTTACTTCTTTTTTCGTTTTTTAATGAAAAATTCATTTTTTATACCTTTTTTTCTTATAACAAATTTTGTTCAAAAAAATAACAAATTATAATGTTATTAATTTTTTTTTGTAAATTATATTATAAAAATAAATAAACTAACCCTATTAAAATCTTTACATTTACCCGATTTGAAGTTAATATTTAAAATACATTAATGAAAAAACTAAGAACAATAATATGGAATTTAAAAATATTTTATGAATTTAAATGACATTCTTTCTCTTATTTTAAATAAAATTAATAAAGAATTAGATTTTTAAAGTTTAGATTGATTATTGATTATTACAAGTCTTGTTTACTCTAGAATTTAATATCTTAGATAAAAGAATCAATGATTATCATTAATAATAATAAGACTACGTCAATATTATCACGATACACTAGGAAAGCCTAACCATTACTATTTTCATTGACCATCATATTTTGAAAAACCTAACAATTATAAGGCAACAC
>CAZDJH010000243.1:0-6391 GCA_964505645.1 uncultured archaeon
TCATAGGCAATATTTAAGGTTTAATCTTAATATAAGAAATATACATAGAATTCTTTTGATACAATATTTCGCTAATTTTTTGCAATTTTATAATAAAATTATAAATCATTATCAATTTTTAAAAATTTGACAAACTTTTTATAGTTAGAAAATAAATATTATAAATGTTATCTAAATACAATAAAAAAGTGATATAAAAAATGACACAACAAGAAACATCGAAATATAGTCAGCGATTTTGGAAAAAAAACTGGGATGAAGGCTTAGAGGATTTGGACCCAAGTGAATGGGAAACTACTTTTCGAGACGCCCTTAGAAGAACCTTTGACGAGAACCCCGATGATTTAGCTTTATCGTTTTTGGGTGTGGAAATTAACTATAGGGAATTAGATGAGATGTCCAATCGGTTCGCAAACATGCTAATTGAGCAAGGCTTTAAGAAAGGAGACGTTGTGGGAATTAATATGCCCAATATTCCCGAATATGTGATTGCCTTAGTGGGCGCGCAAAAAGCAGGCTGTGTGGTCTCAGGAGTCTCTCCTCTTCACTCTGCTATGCAGATACAGTATCAACTTAACGATCTGGGCTCTGGTGGGCGAAAGGTGGCTTTGGTAACACTTGATGCAATTTTTGAAAACCATATTGTTAAGATTGCCGATAAAATTCCCTCCTTAGAACTAATCGTTGCAGCAAACTTGGGAGACTTTCTACCGGGAATTAAACGGTTTTTAGGAAAGCTTATCGGAAAGATACCTAAAGGAGATGTACACCCTCTTCCGGGGAAAACTGTACTCGACTTCCACGGTGATGTTTTGAGTGGGTATTCCACGGAATTACCTAAGGTTGACTTAACCCCAGATGATTTGGCCTATATTCAATACACCGGCGGAACAACAGGACCCCCGAAAGGTGCCATGCTTACTCATAGAAATGCCGTTGCGGATTTGGTAATTGTCCAAGGCTGGTTAGGTTGGGACCGTGGGAAGCATGTTGCTTGTTCGGGATTTCCTTTTTTTCACATTGCAGGACTGTTTTTTTGTGAAAATTGCCTCTATTTGGGTTGGACTCAAGTATTAATTCCCGATCCACGAAATACAAGCCATATAGCAAACGAGATCGAAAAGTATAGACCAAAAGCCTATGTAAACGTCCCTTCCCTCTTTCAAATGCTCATGAAGGATGAGAAATTTCAAGAGTTAGACCATGGCGAATGCGAATTCTGCATCTCGGCCGCGGCACCGTTTCCGAAGGAATCCCAAGAAATATTAGAAGGAATTGTGGGAGATGGGAAATTATTGGAAGTCTATGGGATGACGGAGTGTAGTCCTCTTACGGTTATGAACCCTTCTAAAAATGAGAAGAAGCTCGGGCATATAGGCTTACCTATTTTAAATACTCATTTGAAGTTAGTTGATCCATCGTCGGGAAAGGAAGTGCCTATAGGTGAAGCGGGCGAAATCTGGGTAAAAGGCCCCATGGTTATGCAAGGGTACCTCAACAAGCCCGAAGAGACTAAAAATGCAATTGACGATGAAGGTTATATGCATACTGGCGATGTGGCAATAATGGACGAGGATGGATATTTACGGATTGTTGATCGAACTAAGGACATGATCAATGTTAGCGGATTTAAAGTATTCTCAAGTAAAGTAGAAGATACTCTCTCAAAACATCCAGCCATTGACATTGTAGCTCTTATCGGATTACCCAATCCGGACCGACCGGGCTCTGAAATCGTTAAGGCCTATATACAACCAGATCCTGAGTATAAATTCGAAGATCAAAAGAAACTCAAAAAAGATATCATCGCGTTTGCCAAAGATAAGTGTGCTGCCTATGAAGTCCCCAAAGTTATTGAATTCATAGACGAGTTACCCCTTACGACTGTAGGCAAAATCGATAAGAAGGTTCTGCGAAAGAAGTAATAGGTTTTAATCCATTTTAGTTTTATTTTACATTTCTTTTTTTTAATTAAAATTATACCCCTATTAGAAAGCTTGGAAAATATAATAGATTCAAAATAGTAATCCAAGTATACTTACCCATACATTAACTTAGGAATTTAACTCCATTTTCGGTAGGTCTAGCGGCCGATATTTGAGATACTATTTTCGGGGGAGAAAATCACAATATTTATATGATTTATTTAAATTTATTTATATCATGAAAGAAGATAATAATTCTACAAAGGATATATTTCAAAGGTTTTCGGATAAAATTGAAGAATTAAAAGAAACTTTGCCTGCTACAGACAGAGATTTTGGCAATAGTTGTGCTGCCCATACATTTAATAATATTTTGGATGTATTAAACTCGAAAGAATTCGATAAATGTTATTATAATAATCTTGCGATCCCCTTCAGCGGTTTTGGGTCGTATATAAACGATAAGGGATGGAAGGGCCCATGTGGTGTCGTTTCTGGCGCAATAACCGCGATAGGGATTATAATGGGCGGTCAAAAGAGAACGGATTCACGGTACGTCCCCTTGGTTTTTACAAAGGCGATACAATTTTCATATAAGTTTGAAGAAGAATTCGGCTCTGTGAGCTGCCACGACCTATGCGGGTTCGATTTGACGAAAGAATACCAACAATACAAAGAAGAGCATGTATGGGAAAAAACATGTTGTAATTTCGTATATTTCGCCATTGATCTGGTACGTAAATTAACCCGGAAAGACTTAAAGACAAAATGGAAGTAATTTTATATTTTTTTTTTATGACGAATGCTACAAGTATTAACAATTCTGGTAAGATTCATTACTTCTTTTACCGAAATAGTTTTCGCACATTTTCTTATAGTCAAAACTTGCTTATTCGGAGCGCTTCTTAAGGATTTTTCATAGTAAATTAAAATAATAGGGTATATATATTTTTAAAATATAGAAGTTATATCCTTCGGTAAATGAAAAGGTATATTAAGCCATATTAATAACTATAAAACATAAGAAAATTTAGTTAAAACAAGAAAAAAATTTTAGAGTATAAGAATAAGAAAAATGACCATCAAAACAAGAATTACAGAAAAGTTTGGCATAAAATATCCAATAATGAGCGCCCCGATGGGCCCCTTTTACACGACAGAACTGGCAGTAGCCACCTCAGAGGCAGGGGGCTTGGGAGTAGTAAGCCACGCAACACTTCAAGGCAGGAATCCCATAGAGGATTTTAAAGCCCAATTGGACTATGTGGTGGAACATACCGACAAGCCATTTGGATTTAACGTAAGAACCGCTCGAGTTCAAACGGATCATAAAATACTCATGAGAAAGATCCCGGAGTGGCGAGATGAGGACCCCCGCTTGAAAGAACAGTTGATCTATGCGTTGACAAGTGCGGGAGGACCGAGAAAAGTGGCGTCTTGGTGGAAGAAAAAGGCTCCCGATATGTATCATTTTCATGTAGGGCCCGCATTATGGCTTGTAGATAAAATAGTAGAATCGGGCTGTGATGGTATTGTCGCCACAGGGACAGAAGGCGGCGGACATCAAAGTTATGAGAAGATCTCAACCTTAGTTCTAACACAACAAGTAGCAAGAAAGTATCCCGAGACACTTTTAGTTACTTGTGGGGGGTATTCAAGCCCAGAAGGAGTCGCAGCTGGGTTGGCGATGGGTGCCGATGCGGTAGCCATGGGAACCCGCTTTATTGCCTCAACACAAAGTGAATTCCATCAGAATTATAAGGATTTAATTCCACCGGCAACCGCTCGAGATACCGTGTTAACGACCGGGGGTTTTGGTCCTATTAGATTATTAAAAAATAAGTATGCCATTGAACACGGAAAAGTTATTTCAAAACAAGAAAAGATCCAACAAGAACGCACCTTTACGGTAGATGAGTATTTAAAAGATCTCCATCACTATGAGATCGTATATACAGAAGGCGACGTGGAAAATGGGGCAATTCCCGTAGGGCAGACCGCTGGATTAATTGAGAATATCAGAGATGTAGATGATATAATCTCGGAATTCACCAAAAAAGCAGAGACCCTATTAAAAAACATATGTTCTAAGATAAGCTAGCCTACGGGGGTTCACTTTTATACTATTTTTTGCTTATAATTTTTATATAAATTTTTTTCTTTTATTATGGATTACTCTACTAAACATCTTAAAATTTCTTTATGACTGACACATCCGAAAATTTACAGAAAAAAATACAACAATTATCTCGAAGTAGTTATAGAGCAGTCACCATAATTGCTAAATGTAGATCGTGTGGAACATGTATTGCCTATTGTCCCTTGAAAATAAGAGCATTTAATGGGGAACGAAAAGCAATTACGATTAACACGGAAAATTCTTGCGGGGGATGCAGTGTCTGCTTTCATAGATGCCCTCAACAAGCCATTGAACTGATCGTACTTCCGAGAAAGCAAACCTCTTGAGATTATATCCATGGTTGGTTTTTTTATTATAATAGAGATTGAGGAGGGATTGACAATATCCGATAATAAGAAGGATTTTCGGCCCCAATATGACGGACCATACGAGGTATCGGCAGTTGAGTTTCAAAATGATGGAGATGTTTTTCGAGGTGTGCTTTACTTTCCTCCGGGTACATATTCTAAGCCTTATCCTATAATTTTATATTTTCATGGATTTCCCCAGTTATTTGCACTTCAAGAGATTATAACGCGCTATATGTTTCTACTAGATGCGGGGTATGCGGTCCTCGCGGTAAATTTCAGGGGATATCGGCATAGCGAGGGGAAAGTCTCTCTTTCTTCGCAGTTGACCGATGGATTGAAGCTCATTGAATTTGCAGAGAAAATGGCGGAGAAGCACATATTTGATGCGGAAAATATTAATATCTTAGCTCATGACCTGGGAGCCTACATTGCATTGGTCATGTGCTCCAAGGTATTGCGTATAAACAAAATCCTATTATTGACTCCCCTCTTGGATTTAAAACAACATTTATATCATAAAGACTTTATTAAAACCTTAAACTATATAAATAAGTTCTTACCGGGGAATGTCCGAGGAATAGATAACCCCGAACAATTTATTGAAATGACTAAGGAAGAGCTTTCAAAACGACAGTTCCAATTAGAGCATGCTCTGAAGGACCTAAAGGTAAATCACCTCAAGATTATATTAGGTGACCAAGATAAACTTACGGATGTTTCTGATGCAGATATTTTAAATATAGTTCCTACTCAAAAGGTGGATATTACTTTCTGTGTAATTAAGGGAATGGAACATGAACCCTTCAGCGATGAAGAAGTTAGGCGTGTCCGCAAAGAAATTCAAAACTTTTTTTAACCCATTGGTAATAAAAGAAGAATCCTACTTGTATATTTAAGATATTCTAAAGTTTAAATAGGATTAAATATGATATATTAAATATCTACATTAATTAATAATAAAAATATTCCAAGAAGAATCAAAAATTGTGATTAAAATGGAAAATTATGAAAATAATCCCGAGAACAAGCTCGTTATAACGGCCGCCTTAGCCGGAGCTGCGACAATGAAGTCTCAAAATGAAGCCGTTCCATATACTGCTGAGGAGTTTGGCGATGAAGCCAAAAGATGTTATGATGAGGGCGCGGCTATCGTCCATCTGCATATTCGGGATCCCGAGAAAGGCATTCCGACTCCAGATTTAGATTTGATCCGGAAAGCCTTGGAGAACATTAAATCAAAAGCACCCGATGTGATCATCAATCTAAGTACTGCCATCAGCGCTGTGGCCACTGACCGAGAGCGGATAAAGCCTGTACGCACTTATGAACCCCCTTTAGCGTCACTGAACACAAACTCGATGAACTTTAGTGTGGGCAATTGGAAAACTGGTGAAGTGGTGATGGGTGCTGGAAATATTTTTGCAAACGATTTTCGAATGATCCAGAAGTTTGCGAAGTATATGAAAAAAGCTGGTACCAAACCCGAAATGGAGATTTACGATATGGGGGGGATGCATAATATGCTGTTCTTAAATAAGCAAGAAGATATGTTTGAGCAACCCCTTCATTTTCAATTCGTATTTGGCGTATTGGGGGGTCAACCGTTTAGTCCAAGGGCATTAGGGACATTACTTGAGCTGAAACCGGAAGGATCTACATGGAGCGTATGTGGTGTGGCAAATCAACAATTTCAAGCCGGTATGTGCGCAGCTGCGTTAGGTGGGCATGTACGAGTGGGTCTAGAGGATAATATTCGCATGCCCAATGGAGACCTGGCAGAAGGAAGTTGGGAGCAGGTACGGTGGGCCAAAAACCTCGCCGATGTTGCGGGCCGTGAGATCGCGCAAGGGGAAGAGGCACTGAAGATCTTCAACTGCAAAAACAAAGAAGTATCATTATAAAGTAAGACAATTAAACTACCCCAAACAGTAATATTTCTCTTTTTTTTTTCTTTTTATACCTTCTTTGCCTTATTT
>CAZDJH010000244.1:0-640 GCA_964505645.1 uncultured archaeon
ATTCCAACAATACGGGCGCCCATATTATAAAGATAGCGGGCTGTCCAGCTCCCCACGTTCCCAAACCCTTGGATTCCCATGGATTTTCCCTTAATTGATTCATTCTGAATGCTTTCAATATAATATTTCGTAATATTCGCAACTCCATAGCCCGTTGCAGGAGGTCTCCCTTTAATGCCTCCGTCAAGCGGGTCTTTCGAGGTTGCACATTGATAGTCGCCCATATGGCGAACGATTTTGGACATCATCCATGGTCGAGTATTCACATCGCAGGCAGTTATATAATAATATTTCTTATTTCGGGGCACAAGAATTGGTTTATAAGTTTCTGCCCATAAAAATATGAGATTTTCGTAGTCTTTGGGTGTCAGTTTCTCCGCATCAATGCAAATCCCGGCTTTTGCGCCCGCAAAGGGTAATTCGGTAATTCGGCACTTAATTTCCATAAGGCCTGCTAAGGACTGCACTTCTTCCAGGGTAACATTCTTATGGATGCGCAGACCACCCTTTCCAGCGCCTACTTCATTCATCAAGGTTAGATATGATGGCGCAAGAATAGTCTCTCCATTTTTTAACGTTATAGTAATGTTTACATTGATATTGGCTAACGGAGTTTGCAACTTTATATATTCTGATTCTT
>CAZDJH010000244.1:650-6382 GCA_964505645.1 uncultured archaeon
TAATATTGATATATTCCGCCGCCACATTCAACATATCTGGATATCCTAACATTTTTCATCACATTTAGATTCGTACTATATTATAAGTAAGTAAGTAAGTAATTAAAAAATTCAATATAAAAATATCTTAATACGCTATATAGGTCAATTGTAATAAAAAAAAAATTAAAAAATTTACTTTAGTTTTGGTTCCAACTTTGACTCATCAGGATACTCTATAGTGGAAATAATTAATATTCCAATAACCATAATGATTGCTACAGAAATCATCGCCAATCCATAAGCGTTATTTCCAAATAGACCGTATGAAAGCATGACTGACCCCCAAATAAAGGGACCAATCGCAGATGAGATCTTACCGCTCAACTTACTGAAGCCAAAATATTCTCCAAACTTATCTTTAGGTGAAAGTTCCATCACCATTATTCTCGCGGCCGTCCAAGTCCCCCCAAGCGCAGGGCCTGCAATAATTCCCATTAGAATAAACATTATAAATGGAAGGTTTAGTCCAACGTATATTAGATCATATGCGAAGATTAATACTACACCGATTATCAATGAAATACCCCATAATAACCCTACTAAATAGAAGGTACTTTTCCCCCCATATTTCTTTCCGAATTTGCCCACAAATATCGTAGAGACTACTGCTGACATCGCCGATATTATGATAAAGCCCGAACCATAGAGGTCTCTTAGACTAGAGTCGGCCCCGACGACCAGACCGTCAGTGACTATTAAGAGCATTTTGGCAACCACCACATTTGCAATATCAGACACAAAGAAATAGCCAATGATAAATCGGAGCATTGGCTTATTTTCCTTAATATCCATAAAAGTCGATTTCACTTCTCGTAGAGACTTAACGATTAACCTCCTCAATGGTGGTATATCTCCTTTACTCTGTTTCTCACGGACGAAGAAAAAGGGAATAGCAAAAACTAAGAATAGAAGCATTGATATAAAGAATACTATCGGTGTTTCTGCATACCCAAACTTTGGTGGAGTTGATGTTGAATCAATACCACCAATGAACAAAATGAAGGGTAAGGCTACTAAAAGTGAAATGACCGTGCCTAAATAACCCCATCCAATACCGAACCCCGCAACGGTCTCCCGATCTCCTTCTTTTGCAATAAAAGGAAGCATAGCATCATAAAATACCAAGCTAAACTGATATGCTATATTCGCAATAAGAAAGAATATAATGGTCAGTGCGAGACTATTCTGGGTAAACCCAATTAGAGTTCCAAATAAAAGGATTATCCCCGTCAGGCTGATTACGAATGGCTTCCGTTTTCCTGCTTTGTCGCTAAAATTACCTAAAATTGGAACGGATATAGCGACGATGAACTGCATACCTAATTGAACTGTACCGAACAAGAAGTCAACTAAACCATATCCCATCCCCGCATTTTGACCAATAACTAATACATATTTATTGATAATAAGCGAGACAATCATCATAGAGAATATAGTATTCGCAAGATCGTACATCGCCCAGAAAAACACATTTTTTTTATCCGTTTCAGTAGCTTCTTCTATAATAGAGGCATCCACATGAGATACTTTTTCTATTCGTTCTTTTTCTGACATATTAATTTCAAGGTTTTTTTTTATGAAAGTTAGTTATTTTTAGATTCCCTTTCTTAATAAAGATTTAGTGAAAGTTAGTTTCATACTCAAATTAAAACATTCAAGTTCTTAATAATAATTAAAGCATTTCAAATACCTTAAAATATACAACATATTAATAATCTTTTTTCTTTTTGACGATAACAGAACCAACTTGCACAATGCCGTTAATCGAGAGATTAACATTGAATCTGAATCCTTAAAAAGCAAAGGAATATTTAAATTCATAATAGTAAGATTTAATTTATTATTATATAGTTGGAAAGAATAGATGATTCAAAAGTTAGTTATCTGCGATTCTGACGGTTATCCCTACTATAAGCGCGATTTTGATGATGATCTACCTGTAATCGATAACACATTATTATCTGGTTTAATCTCAACGATTGGAATATTAGGGAAGCAATTATTTAAGAAAGAAATCGCGCATATCTCGTTCGGTTTGGGTATCAACCAATCGCATATCTTTATTGTATCCAAAGAGTTGCTGAGAAAAGAAAAAACTGTGTATTTCGTGTTCTTCTTAAAGGGCGATTATAACGAGAAGTTAGTCAAGGACATTTCAACCACGATTTATATTGAAAATAAAGACCAACTTATCGGTACGGAAAGCTTTTCGTCCCGACTCAGTGCAAAAATAGATAAAATATTGGATAACCGATATTCCCAAATATAACAATTGACACCATTGGGAAATCTAATCGTTAAATTGAATGCATTTACATCACCTTTTTAGTCCCTATAATGAACTCAAAAATTAATGTGGTTTTAACTGGTGCCTCCGGAAATGTAGGTATTGATGTTTTTAGGGAATTTCTCTCGCGCTCATCCATGATAAATCTCAGAATCTTTTCTCGGGGGTCCAAAAAAAACAAAAAGTTATTTAGACCATATAAAGACAAAATTGAGATAATATGGGGAGATATTTTAGATGTTAAGGCAGTGCAAAGGGCAGTAGCGAACCAAGATATTGTGATTCACATAGCAGGAATTATACCACCGTATTGTTATGAGGATAATGATTATACCTTTGAAGTTAACGTACAAGGAACTCAAAATATCTTAAATGCGATGAAAGAATCCGAGTTAAAAACAAAAATAATATATACCTCTTCATTAGCTGTATACGGTGATCGTCTCGGAGACCCATTCATAGAAAAGGAAGATCCATTAAATCCCAATGATATCTATGGATACACCAAGGTCAAAGCAGAAGAAATTATCAGTGCATCTGGATGTGATTACATTATTTTTAGACTGTCATATTGTGCATCTATTCGAACTCTACGGTTTAATCCCGTATTATTTTTAATGCCGTTAGATACATCTCTGGAGTTTATTGATACTAGAGATATAGCCATAGCTATAGCAAATGCGATCACATGTGATGAAACTTGGAATAACACTTTTAATTTAGCGGGTGGAGCAGAATGCAGAATTACCTATCGAGAACATTTAAATGATTTATTTAAGACCATAGGATGCAAGAAGAATATTATTCCGGAAAAATACTTTATGGACGATGGATATTACATCGGCTACTGTAATACTTCCGAGGTTCAAGCCTTACTGGACTTTCAGAACCATGACCTCGAAGATTATTATGAAATTGCCAAAGAATGGATTGGGATTAAAAGACACCTAATTCCATTGTTGAAACCTTTTGTAAAATGGTATTTGTTATGGAAATTAAAAAAAAGTAAAATTAAAGAAAAATATAGGAAAAGCCAAGAACAACTCCAAAAAAACCGGAAATTAGTTTATAAAAGCACGCAAGTGGAAAATTACGAGTAGGATTTAAAAGAAAATTAGTGGAAAATCGACTTCGAACGCTTTTGAATGTACTTTTGGTGATATTCCTCTGCCCGATAGAACTCCTTCGCGGGTTTTATTTCTGTTACAATTGGCTTTTTGTAGCTTCCCGAGTTTTCTAATTCTTCCTTTGACTTTATAGCTTTTAACTTCTGTTCGGGTGTATGATAAAAAATTACAGAGCGATATTGGGAACCAATGTCAAACCCTTGGCGGTTAAGGGTGGTTGGGTTATGAATTTTCCAAAATAAATCTAAAAGTTCTTCATAGGTTATAACAGTGGGATCAAATTCAATCTTAACTACTTCTGCATGTCCCGTTTTCTTGGAACATACGTCTTTATATGTAGGATTCGGAAAGTCTCCACCGCTGTAGCCCACAGTTGAGTTTAAAACACCCTTAAGTTTGCGTAAGTTTTCCTCAACCCCCCAGAAGCATCCTGCGCCAAAAGTAGCTGTTGATTTATTCATAAATAGAGTAAGTTTTCCAATTCTATAAGTCTATTGCTAATAGAGTAAAAGAAAAAGTGTAAAAGTGCTGAAATTTTATAAGAGTTCCTACAAAAATAGTATTATTTTAAAACTCTACATAATAAGCGGGGGAATATTTATAAATAACCATATTATCTCAAAACAACGACCTTTTGATTAAGATGTAGAACTTCTACGACTTCTCCATTGAGGGTCAATCTTATCTAAGGCGGATTTTGCTTCATTTCTCAAGGAAATATGTTCGCTCTCAACTAATTTCAACAGAGATGGTGCTTGTTGCCGACTTCCGATCTCTCCCAAGCCCTTTATTAATCCTTTTTTGAGAAGTAGGGTTTTTCTATTATCAGGTTCCCCTTCTAATCGATCCAATTCATTTACCAATAATTCTTCCGTTGCCTCTCCTAATATCTTAATCAACGCATTAAATGAAATATTCCAGAAATCATGACTTTCCCACCCTAAATATTTTACTAAGAATGGAACGGCCCGAATACATCTTATATTTCCAAGGGCTTGAATGGCCCGGAGAGCTACTAAATTGAGGTCCCTTCCCAAGAGTGCTATTAAGTCTTTACAAGCCGATTTGACCTCTAAAATTCCCAATGATTGGATTACTTCCATTTTTAACCGAGCATTTTTACTCTTGAAAAGATCTTTAAGGGTTTCTATAATAAAATCTCTAAAGGCCTCTTTGTAGGAGAACGCGACTAATAAGCGTAGGGCGGCAAATTTTACATCTAAATTATCCTCTTTTTTAATAACCCAAACTAACGGCTTGATCGCCCTTTTCCCTTGATAATTGAATGCTAATAACTTAGCTGCTTCAATTCGCACCTCAGCATCTTCATCTGAGATAAAATAATTTTCTATGGTGTTAAAATGATGTTTATCGCCCAATTTATTTAGTAAGATAATAAATTTAATGCGTGTATCTTCATCTACAGTTGGATAAAGCCGGTGAATCCGTTCAATTAATTCTTTATTACTTAATTCCTTGAACTCGTTGCGGAAAGTTTTAAAATCAATCAATCTACTAGGGCTTTTGTATTTATTGATTATTTTTATTATATAGTCCGTCATGTATAAATTTCCATTTATGGTTAATTATTTTTATGCTTTTAAATTATAAAGGAGAAGAGAATTAGAGTATCTTGTATACCTTATCCATATTAAGTTGCCCGGGTGAGTTTGCCAATATTGAGGTCAAGTTTTTGAACGGATGTGGTGCTTTCATTCGGGATTAAAACTTTTTTTTCGATAAGGCTGTGAATAGCCTCTTTCAATTGGCTGAGTGGGACGTTTTGTAATTCTTGATTTTTGAATAATTCATCGATATTAATGGAATCACCTGGCAACAAGATATTTTTTATAAAGTCCTCGATATCAGTCATATTTCTCAGGGGTTTTGTTTGTACCGTTGACTGTTCGGGTTCTGAATCGTTTTGCAACCCCGAAGAATAAGCTGTTACTTTACTTTCTCGAGGCGTTTTATGTTTAGAAATAGAGCTTTTTTGGCGGCTTTCTGTTATTCCTTCACTCTCCTCCTGTTTAGTGTCGATCCTCTCCTTCAATTGCTCAAGTCCCGTCAATAAAGAGGATATTTTATTCTCAAGATCATCAATTTGTGTTTGTAGGTCAGAAATACATTCCAATTGTTCCAATTGCTCCAATTGCTGCAGTTGCTCCAATTGCTTTTCAAGACGTTCATTCGATAGGAGTTCCCACTTTTCCAGATATCCTTCTATCTCGCTTTGAATTAAATTTTGAAAGAATTCAGGGTCTTTAATCTCGTTT
>CAZDJH010000245.1:0-6375 GCA_964505645.1 uncultured archaeon
CGCTTAGCGGACTCGTAGGAATCCCCGTCCTTTAGGGCGGGGAGACTTCAATTTATTATATTCATATGATATCAAGGGACGTCAAGAATATCGTCTCTCCGCCTTGGACGGACGGACATGAAGTCGGTGTCTTTGCCAGCAGATCACCCATTCGTCCTAACCCCATAGGAATTAGCATTGTTAAAATTAAAAAAATCATTAAAGACACAATTCATACCACAGGGCTCGATGTGTTTGATGGAACCCCCTTACTAGATATTAAGCCTTACATTAAAGACTTAGATTCCAAAAATGATGCGAATTATGGGTGGATTGAAGATTTAGACGGTTATAAGCATTTAATCCTCCACATTAAAGGGATCCCCCATGATTACTAAAAATAAGCCCCATTAATCTGAGAATCTAATATGAGTAATGTCTTTCACTTTATTGCTTTAATGACCACAAAAGAACCATCTCCATATCCTTTTTCTGTAGCTTCGACCTCATTTATAGCCGATGTCGTCTTGAAAATGGTTTGTTTAAAGTTAAACGTGCTGAATCCGACGCCCTTTAACTCTGCGACTACCTCATCAACAGAGTAAAACTCTGCAATCCGATAAAAAACACTTTCTTTCTTATGCTTTTGGTATTTTCTACCTATTATACTATTCCTTTCAATAAATCCAATAATAAAGGCTCCATGTGGTTTTAATATCCTAAATACTTCCTTAAATGATGCGTTAATGTCATCTAGAAAACAGATTGTAGTAACCATTAATACAAAATCGAAAAATGTATGTCTTAACGGCAACTCCTCGCCAATGGCATCAATTAAAACGATCCCTTTCCTTTTGGAAATTTCCCTCATCTTTTCAGAGGGTTCTACACCAATTAAAATCCCTAAGGGCACGCCAAATTTACCGCTCCCCATCCCGATTTCAATTCCAAACCCCTCCTCAGGAAGCTGATCTTTTACGGCCACTAACTCGGATTCGTAGGCATATCGGTTTTTATTAAACCATTTTTCATATTTATCGGGATATTTTTCAAAAGGACCAATTCGGGGCAAATTCAATACACCAGCTCTTACCTATTTGGTTGTAAGAAGACAGTTTTAATTTTTTTGTTGAGAGATAAATGCTTTAGATGTAGAATAATTCATATGCTTTGAATTCATTCAACTTTTCGAACGTTACTACATAATAATATAATAGGGATAACAAATTAAAAGTATTTAGAAACTATATTTGATGAAAAAAATGGTAGAAACTATAATATTATGTAAGGAGGGAACTATTAATTCCTACTTGAGTTCTCTCGTTATTGCGATGAATAAAAAACATAGAGGAGATGATGTAGCAGTGGTATTCATGCAAGAAGCGTTGGCGGGGTTGATAGACAAGAATTTTAGATTTTCACCGGGGTTAGAAACCTATTCTGAGGCTATTAGTGAAAATGCGGCAAAAATGGGTGTATCAACACAACCGTTTGAACTAATCCAAAAAGCGAAAAGTATGGGAATACCTCTTTATGCATGTCAAGCGTGGATGAAACTCTTGGGGGGAAAACCCCCGAAATTTAGCATTCCAGATGGTTTAGAGAAATTAGAATTGTCGGAATTAGTAGAGGCCATAGGAGTGGCTAATAAAGTATTCTCACTCTAACTTTTTTTTTTTTATTTCCTTATTGAATGAGATGTATTTACTTAATATAGTCGATTATGAAGGGTTATGAAATTTCATAATAAATATTATTACACGAATTTATTATTGTAAAAGAAGAAAACTTTTTTTGTTTATAACAATAGAATGTAGGTATTAAAAAACTTCCCATTTTCCACAGCGACTACCCCATCTCGCGACGATTTCATCGCCCTTATCAGGCATCTTAACCTCTACAATTTCGCAATTATTTGGGCAGTCACCGCAATGGAATGTGGATGTCTTAAACTTAATATCACTTACGAGTAATCCACGGAAGTTAGTTTCCTGTCCATGTTCCTTCCAATGGTCACGACTGAGTAGACCCATCCCTAACGCCCCCATTAACACGTTATATTTAGGCACAATTACTTCCGCATTTAAATGCCGTTCAAATGCTTGGACTATCCCTTTGTTAAAGCTAACACCGCCTTGAAATACTATGGGCTCCTCTAAATCCTTCCCTTTTGATAAATTATTAAGATAGTTCCGAACAAGCGAATCGCAGAGCCCAGCGATAATATCTGTCTTTGAATGACCCGCATTTTGCTTATGAATCATATCACTTTCGGCAAAGACCGTACAACGCCCTGCAATTGAGGTGGGGTTGTCGGATTTGATAGCATAATCCCCGAATTCTTCAATGGGGATTCCCAATCTGGATGCTTGGTGGTCCAAGAAGGAACCTGTTCCCGCTGCGCACACCGAATTCATGGCAAAGTCGACGATGATTCCATCTCGAAGAATGATCAGCTTGCTATCCTGCCCCCCAATTTCTAGAATCGTTCTGACTTCGGGATAAAATGATTGTGTGGCGACTGCGTGGGCAATAATTTCTGTCTTGGCAATGTCTCCCCCAACAACAGCTTTTGTAAGATATCTCGCCGACCCGGTGGTGCCGCACGCTCTGATTTCATATTCTTGAAGGTGTTCCTTTTCCGCAATATGTTCACGCAATTTTTCCATTCCATACTTTACCGAATCGATTGGAGAACCGCGATTTCTCAGAAATACGTGGCTTAAAACCTCCCCGTTGATATCTAATAACACAAATTTGCAAGAGACACTCCCCACATCTATTCCAAGGAAAGCATCCTTCTGATGGTCTCCCACTTTCACTCGTTCTGTAGCTTGTACCATAGTAAATTACACAGATATCTATTTTTATTGTATTTTATCTATTCCTTATAGTTTATAAAATACTTTATCTAATAAATGATCTTTTAATTAAAAAATAATTAAAAATTATAAAACTATTAATGATATTAAAATCCATCTCATAGTTTAAAAAAGGAAGGTTTCTTTATAGTTCTCATAATTCTTCGAAGAACGAACTTTATCAAAATACAAGATCAAGACTATTTAGATAAAAAATTAATGTTTTTATAAGAAACTATATTTTATGATCCAATGGTTTTAAAAACTTTAGATTTTCTTAATGGAATCCTTGGATTATTATTTGTATTAATTTCCGCTATTTTAGGGACTTTTGTTATGCTTAAATATTTCAAGAATAAGAATCCGCATTTTCTCATTATGGGTGCAACCTTAATTCTCATCACCGCCGGATGGTACGGAACTACCGCTTCCTTTATCGTGGCGCTTATCTTTCGAAACACGGGTTTATCCATTCAAGCAATTTTACTCATTAATTTTGTTCCTTTCCCGTTTAGTTTGATTTTTTGGATGTCCTTTTACGCAGATATAGTTCTATTGCGATATCGAAAGAAATATATTCTTGGGGCGGTGGTTGCATTTGTAATTTTCTTCTATATCGTGTTTTTCATCATGGTCTTTACGAATGTTGATTTAGTTGCCACAAAACTAAGCGCTGTGGATACATCAGGAAAAAATATGATGTTTAATAGCTTTATACTAGTATATGTTGTATTATTTTTCATCACAGGCTTAAAATTTTCCCTGGAAACCATGAAATTGGACAATGTGGAGATGCAACTTAGGGGTAAATTCCTCCTGATAGCCTTTCCCTCCTTTTGCATTGCAGGCATGTTCGATTCTATGTTGCCCAGTAGTGAGGTGACCTTAATCCTACGTGTCATTTTGATTTTTAGCATTATTTTTTTCTACTTCGGATTCGTCTTGCCGAAAGGGATAAAAAGGAGGGTTTCTCACACAAAGCAAGATTGAAGCATCAAACTGTTAAGGAATTCGCTTCTTTCCAACTCCACTCCATGTCTTAGTTGTTTTTGAAAATCTTATGGAAGCAATTACAGCACGGAATTCCCACAGTGAGCCTATTAAAGTATACTCTGTCATTCCACTCGCTTTCCTCGATTAAACTCAACACGGATTCTTTTAATCTTATTTTGAAGGGATCTTGGCTAAGGTAAAAGCGGGTCAAATATTTTTGGTGGTTTTCTTGATGACAGATTGGGCAATACTGGAAATATTCAAGAAATAGTTTTAAATTTTTCTCCTCCTCATATGAGAGGTCTTTTTTCATTAAAGTGGGATAAGTGAAGTCACCTTGCATAATTTCCCTCAATAATACGAGACTGCTCTGAGAATCCTCTCGACATGTTCTATGATTGGAAGAGGTGATACTAGCGCCAGAATTTAAAACAAATTGTTCTTGCATCCTGCTTATAATCTCGCTATTTCTTGGTGAAAGTTCAATACCCGTGAGATTTTCTATAATATAATTATAAATAATATTATGGGTTTCTCGTTTTGTAGAGGTAAAAAAAGGCCCGTGAAGACCATGTGTTTGGATGAGACCTAATATCTCATCAACGGGTACCTCCGCGCATAAGTCTGTTTTAGTGCCAATTAGAAAAATAGGAATCTCCTCGGAATAGGAATTGATGATATCGATCCATAATTCGAGATCGGCAAATGAACTATAATCAGAGGTGTCAAAAAAGAGTAGAAAGGCCGAGGTGCCCCTAAAAAAAGATGGTAATACAAAATAAAAATGTTCAGCCACATTCAAATCCCAAAACTGCAATTGACAGAACTTTTTAGAAGTCACGGGAATCTTTTTGATATAGAAGTTAGTTCCGATGGTTTTACTATAATCCTCAAGATATCTCTCATTAGGAATGCTCTTATCATTTTTAATAAAGCTGGATTTACCAGTACCCCGGGAACCCACTAAAATAACCTTATAAATCCAGCCGACTTTCATATTTACTTATCTTTTACTTTTTATTATTTTATAAATTTCAAACTAAATATATTAATCTATTATAATAAAGGTTCGTATTATTGATTATTGGATTATTAATTTCGACCACTTTAAACCCATTAACCGATAAAACTTAAAAAATAACATAGAAAGAACTATTAGGATTTGAAAAAATTGGAAATAAAATTGAAAAAATGAGTGAGAATAAAGGTCTGGGATAACTATATTTCAACGCTCGTGGAGCATCTTCAGGCATTTTTTTCGAAATGTGTTCCCATAATAACGGTGATTGCCCGTGTAATTCAGCACATCGCTGCCCTCCTTTTGTTGCTCCCTTTTATGCTCCCGTCGCGCCTCCATAAGGTCAATGAACGCTTCGAGCCTTGTTCGAAAACCTTCAACCCCGCTTTGTTCGTCAAATGAAAAGAATATAGTGGGTAGATCATATATTTTCTTTAATCTGTTCGTAATAATCGTTCTTGCCGTTATCTCGGGCATGCATGTGAAGGGATAATCGTGTATAAATCCATCAAACCCTTCTGAGGCTCTTGTGATATAATCTCCCAGCACCCAAACCGCTTCGCCGCCGATATCCAGGGGCATGTAGGGTTCGGCAACATGCTCCAGCCATTTTCGATGGAAATTCACGTGGAGTTTATGGGCAATCCAATCGTATAAACTGAGGCTCTGATAAAGTTCTACGCCCATCTCCCCTATTCGGCGCCGAATATCGAGGTTTACATAGGGTTCCAAGATAATATAGATCTCACCCGCAATCCCAACTCGCAGGGGGTTTCTTGTGGAGTCAATATCAAGCTTGTTGAATTTATCATAAATTACCGATTGGAACTTTCTGAGCTCGCTAAATGTATTTGTCTCGTCGAGCTTTTGGACTAAATCATCTACTATATGAGTCGTCGCCCCCCGGGTCCGTTCATAGGCGCGAAAGATTCCCTCTGCCGTATGAATGTTTTGGAGGAATAAGCACTTTTTAAGAAAGAAGATGACGGCTTTCACAAATTTGGAATATTTAAATAACCCTCCGGAGGGAGCAACTTCAAAGAGAGTCTTTACCCAGCCAAAATCCAGCAAATCCGCTTGATCAAGGGGAACCAAGCGGAAACTATCGTATCCCACATCCCGGAAGATACGCTCTTGAACGCTGGCATAAAAACCAAACCTGCACGGCCCACAATCAATTGCCATGATTATCGTGTCCGCCCCTTTATCAAGCGCACTTTTCAACTCTCCCAGCGTTGCCTTAAAGGGAAAGCACACGAACTCGGGTGAGTGCTTGACTCCGAATTTAACTAAATTTCGATTCACAGGGGTGGGCAAAACTACTTCTACACCCAGCGTTTCGATAAGCGATTTGAACGCAACCCACGACGTTCCCATTCTCGGAAAAGTTACACGCATGTTCTTGTCAGTAAAATGAATAGTTGTAATAAAATTTTATTATAGAAATACAAATATTAATTATATTTGGTATAAAATAAGGTTAATTTTACAAAAGAAGGATCAATTATAAAATAACCGTTTTTG
>CAZDJH010000246.1:0-6362 GCA_964505645.1 uncultured archaeon
AAAGGATTAGATTATGAAAACGGTATATACAAATTATATGAAGATCGATTCGTTTTTTTCCCCCCAAAATTGATAAATACATTATCATCTATTTATGGAGAAGGAGTAAAATCCCTATTAGTATGGTTGGGTAAAAAGGCTGGATGGACTCTAATTCAACATTGGGAAGAAAATTTAAAAGTTAAAGATTTGGAAGATTTAGTTGATCAGTTTATTGAAATCCTGAATAATTTAGGATGGGGAAAGTTTATACCTGAAGTGATTTCCGAAGAATTAATCACAATCAAATTAGAAAATAACATTTCATCAGAACTAGAAACAGAATCAAAATACGCATGTTATTTTATAACAGGAATTCTCACTGGTTTCGGCGAGTTTGCGTTATATAAAGTCCAAACAAGTGAGACTAAATGTAGTCTTGATGATCCTGGTAATGATTCTTGTGAATTTAGAATTGAAAAAATCGAATAAGTAGAGGATTTTATTTGAAAAATTGTTTTAATATTTTTTGGAAATCTTATTAATCATTTATACAAAAATTAATTAATATTTTACCACGGATCCCAATCCTTAGGATCTAATTCTTCTTCTTGTCCCTTGTTATATCCTTTTTTCCTTAAGTTAGAATTCTGATATGTTAAATCCTTTTCTTCATTTTCTTTGGTTAATTCAATATTCAATTGACCATCATCTAAACTGGAAGTATCCCCTATTACAACATCCTTAAAAGCGGATATAAGAGAAAGAAAATTAAAGAACTCATTGCGATTCATCTCTACTTCTATATTCTTCTCGTCTTTTAATACTGCCAATTTAAGATATTTCACTTTTCCACTTATCTCAACAGAGGTTAATTGTATCTCTCCTTGATCTTCCCTCAATTGAATTTTCCATGATGTCTCTCTCTTTTTTTCAATCTCCATGCTTAATTTAATATATAATGTTTTTTCTATTTATTTTTTCTTATAAAAATATAATATGATATTTAATTTAAGATTAAAAAATAACGTTCTATTCATTTATTCTTTTAATGATTTAGGTATCTGTATATTAATATCTTTTTCGTATAAGAGGCGGAATTAATACATATGCAAACCTTCATCATTCTTATAATAGAGATACTTCTGAAAAGACTTTAGATAAAGAGAAAATTATTAAAATAAGAATTGTGGATAAAATAAAGAATAAAATAATTATTCTTGCCCTTGAACCATTATAAATATATTATCACCTTAAGGATTGTTCCTTTCCTATTTAGATCAATTTTTCAAGGAAAAAATCTTGAAGAAACTCACTTAAAGATTCATCTTTAATAATTATTCTTAGCAACTCGTTGAACTCATCTATATCAAGTTTTTTAATCAATACATTCATTAAAGCTTTTATATTTTCCCTTTCATTTTCATAGTTCAAATTTGAAATTTTCTCAGAAAGAAAGTTTTCTACTTTCGTATCTTTTAATACTTCTTTGAATTTATCATAAATTAGAATAATATCTTGACTATTTAAATCGATATCTTCAAAAAAGTTGAGCGATTTAATTAAATTTTCCTTTTTTATCATTTCTCTTCTCTTTTCATTTGTTTTTATTATTTAATTAGAAATAGATATTTAAATTCCACTAAAAGAATTAAATTAAACCTAACATAAAGTGAATTTTCTCGCATTAAAAATAATAAAAACATTTTAAAATGCGATGTTTAATATAATTGTGCAAAAATAGGCTAGTATATATGGAACTGATAAGGGAAAAATATCAAGTTTTATTCTTTCCTTTTCATTTATAATAAGGGCTATTTGATTTTTTTTTAAATAATATGTTTTAAAATGTAAGAATTTTTTCTCACTATTACAAATATCATAGATATATGCGGAATAAATTAAAAAAAATGATAGAAATAAAGGAAAATATATAAAAAAGGGAAAAATATATTTGAATGGTATTAATGCAAAAGACATGATGACTAATTTACCATCTCCAGCCCCAATAAAATTTAATAAAAATAGAATAAATGAAATAGTCGAACTGATAAAAAGAAATAACGCTTTAATAACAATGAAATAATATAAAGCATTTAGATGTATTATACCTTCAGTAATGTTAAAATAAATAGAGAAAATGATAGTTATATGAAAAATGGGATTTGGAATTAATCTGAATTTAATATCAGAGAGACAAGAAACGCTCAAAACAATACATAGTAATATGAAATTGACTATATATATCAAAATTTAATCTTTTATGTTTAAAATGTTTTAAAATATTTCTAATAAATAATATTTAAATTCCCCTCATTTAGAAAAATCCTAAAAATATTGAATATATCTCATATGACTATATATTCCTTTAAATAGTTGCAACTAGTTCCCAAAAGCGATATTAAAATTTTTAAAGATTCTCCCATATCTCTAAAAAGTTTTTAAAACTCCTTGCTCTTAAATTTTCTTTCTTAAATCTAAAAATCTTTATGCGACCGAAATTCTTCTGTTGAACCAAATCTACTTCTTTTAAGTATTGAAGGTGTTTGATCGCATTTCTATGGTTCAGGTTAGCTTCTTTGATGATTGAAGATATATTCAATTCTTTTTTAATCGCCAGAACTTTTAAGATCTTTACCCTTGCTCTTGAGCCTAATAAATCTTCTAGTAGATATGGTTCTTTTTTCATATATTATATCCTTTGTTTCCAAGCGTTTTTATAATTAATTCTTGTAAATATTCTAATGGAAAATCCACAATTTTAATAGATGATTTTCGACCTTTTATATTCTTACTTATTATGTCAACAGAAATAATCCCTTCTTTCTCAAATTCGCTCAGATAATTTCTTAACTGTGAAGATGATTTTGGAATTTCTTGAAGATTTTTACAAATTATCTTATATTGATGTATTGCTTCTAAGAATGAAATTGATTCTATACTTTTACTATTTAAAACCATAATTATTGATAATAGAAAAATTAATTTACTCAAACTCAGATCTCCTATAAAATCTTGGAGTGAATAGGGAATCAAAGTCTTATTGGCGAGCCTAACAACTTCAGGTGTTATATAATTTAAGCTTTTATTTTCTGCTATTTTACATGCTTTCCATAAAAGATTTAGTCCGAATCGGATATCTCCTCTATTATAAACTATTTCTGAAAGCATTTGGATTAAATCCCCCGAGATAATATTCTCTTTCAAACTCAATTCTATTCTATATTCCATAATCTTATAAACTTGCTTTAATGAATAGCTATTAAATTTAATAATGTTCCTTTGTAAAGTACTTAAGGTACTCGAATCTAAGTTATTTAAGCAAGAGATGTCTCTAACAATACCTATCAATGATACTCTCTGAGCTTGGTTAAAACAATCATCATATATTCGGGTTAATGAATATATAATGTGATTATCCTTACTTATTAGATAATTAAGTTCATCTAAAACTAAAAGTACATGCAAGTCTTTACTTTCTATTGTTTTAATAATAATTTCTAAGAGGTCTTGAGAAGAATATCCCCTTTTAGGAAAGTTTTCTTGAAGTCGCTGAATAATTTTAATTAATACTTTATAGGGGCTTCTTTCCTTTCTACAATTAATATGAATATATTCTATATTGATCTTTCTCTTTTTTGCTACATTTTTCAGCATTTTACCAAAAAGCTTAACCGTTACCGTTTTTCCTATGCCGATTCCTCCAGTTACTAATATTTTTCTCGCAATCCCATTAGGATTCGTTAATAAGGAAACGAATAGCTGAGAAAGTAAAGACAACTCCTTTTCTCGATGAGGTAATCTTTCTGGTATAAAATCAATACTTAACTTCCGTTCTTCTTTAAATAATGTCTGTTTTTTTAATAGATCCTCAAGGTAATTTGTACGCATTTATACCACTTAAATTTAAATCAATATTTAGAAGATAGATAGAACATTTAAAAAAGAGAGGGGGCTAAAAGATTATTAATTTTTTCTTATTAAGTTAAATTGGGTGATAAAAAATCTCTTCTATATAAAAACCAATTAATAAAACTTTATGTCGGCTATAATTATTATTTTGATATTGATTAATCATTTAATCTTATAAGAAAGTTCATTTTTCTCACTCCTTTTTAATATTTAATTATTATATCTTCCAAATGTTTTTCATTCTTTCTGGAATAAACATATAAAAATGAAATTACCAATAATAGAATTGATGATAGTACCGAAATTATTGTAAAAAAAATGAATCTTTTTTTATGAAAGTTATTATCAGCCAAATTTTGTTTTCGAGATATAATTATGAGATTAATAGAATATTTCATCATAGAAAATGACCTAAAAGAGTCATAGTAATAGAAAAGAGATATATTGATAATCTGTTTACTGTCATTCCAATAGAGTTCTAAATCGTTCAGGGAAATATTAAAGTAATTCTCTATATTAATTCCATTATTGTCTAGAATACTGGAATTCCAGAGCAATTGGTTAGAAGAATTATATATACAGATTTGTAGATAAGAGACTTCCTTTTCGATGTCATAAAGCAGGTCCCATGAAGTTAATAAAAGGATATACTCATCTGAATAAAATAGATCTTTATTAGATGTAAAGGAATTAAGATTAAAAAAGCCAAATCCTAAAACAGATATTGTTTTATTTTGATTGTAAAACATCCAAATATCTCCGTAAAGATATGAGAAATAGTAGTAAAAGATTGTAACGGTCAGAGGAGCCGAACAGTTTTGAAGATAAAGCGACAATTCTTGAACAGAGAGGTTAAAGGTCTTCTGGATGTTCATTCCTTGCTCATGAAATTCTGAAGAGTTCCAAATTATGCCATATGAGGGGTTTAATATCCGAACTTGCATAAAAGCATTTTCTGCCATTTGATCATAAAATAAGCTCCAAGAAGCATTAATTTTGATGGTTTCATTTTTGTAATAGACATCAGCATCTGTTGTTAAGTATTCTACGCTCCAATAACTATTTGCACTATGGAAATCCCATTTATTATTTGGAACCGGATAATTCATGGGGATTTTATACATTATTAAGATTAAACTAATCATTAAAAAATATCGGAAATAATTTCTATTCACATTATTTCTTATATAAATTAATTTAAAAACTCCTCAAATTCCTAAAAGTGAGTTACACAACCCCTAAAGGGAGGGGATTCAAGCATTCGGCTAGGTCTTTACGACACTAACCTCATTCGGCTGTTCAAGGCATTCAAGGCCCCACATCCCAGCGAACTCGTTATCCGCCTGCCTATGTTGATACTGGCGTTTAAGTCCCTATCGTAGGTAAGACCGCAACTGGAACATGTGTAATTGCTATTATATCCCCCATTATGTAAAGTGCCGAAGCGGTGGCAATCCTTAGAGCTATTTTTGGGATCAAAATATCCTACGGGTATACCCTCTCTAAGGGCTTTATATCCGAGATATACTTGAAGCTTATGGAAGGGCAGAGAATTCATTCTTCGAGTCAGCGTTTTACCCTTCTTTTTCTTCCGGAACCCCTTTCGGATGTCTGTAAGGCCTTCCAAGGCGATAACTGGCTTTTCGAATTGGCTCGCATATGTTATGATTTCGTTGGTTAGTGTATGTAATCGTTGGTTCGTTTTCCGTGAGAGTGTTCCCTTTAAACTCTTGATCTCGTGCGGAAAGATTTTCTTTCCAAAGATTATCCGAATGTGATGGTATTTGCCCTTCAGAGCCTTGATCTCGACACCGTTACAAAACATACCCTTTCGAGGCCTATCGGAGGCCCTCTTATTTAATGTCACGGCAACGGCAAAGCTTTTCTCCCCTCGCCCTATGCCGATGACCGATTCGGGATGGTCTGACACCCCTACTTCCTTTTTCAGGTTGAGATGGGCATATCATTCCCACTTTCTCTTCTTCATTTTCACGCTCTCAATTGCATATTCTCCCTCTAAACCTTTTTCAATCAATTTACTTCTCCTGCCGAATATGATTGGAAAAGCAACCCTCCCATAGTGTTCTGATAGCCTTAAATGGAGCCAATACGGGGTGAGTTCCTTATCTACCTTGCTGAATTTAAAGGAACGCTCAACAAAACGTATACAGCATGTTCTAAGGTGTATTTCTGAATCCGTTCCCGTAATTTTCTTAAAAGATTTATAGATCTCCACTGCCTTATCCCGTGCCGTCTGGAGGAGGGCGTTCTTTAGCGTAAACCTCTTTCTTGCCCATTTATAGGCGTCTTTATGGAGCCCTTCCCTCGAAGTGGACTTAAACGAGGGCTGCCACCTCACACACTCCACATACCAGTCTAAGTTCCGATTAAGGCTCGATATCTTCCACTTATTCGCCTTGAAAACCTTTCCTATGACCGTGAGTTGTAGTGTAGCGTGCATTCGGTAATAC
>CAZDJH010000247.1:0-6337 GCA_964505645.1 uncultured archaeon
TCGTCAGCGCTTTTGATCGGAGCGTCCGGATCAATGCCTACCAATTTATTAAAGAATATGGAGATACGATAAATCATCTAGAGATTTCTCAATTCTACGGATTCAAATCCCAGATAAGGCAAATGTGTAGCGTAAACCAGTACTGTGAAGAACATTAGATAACATTTTAAGTAAATAAATATAATATTCAACATCAAACTTAAAGGTGAAGATACTGAACTCTGAGAGATTCAAGGAAAAATATAATATAGAAACGGGATTTTTGAATAACGGGCTTCCATATGCTCGGATTGGAAATAAACCACATATTCTAATAAATATTAAGGGTTTATCATTCAAGAATGAGCCCCCTTCAGGTTTCATGTTAAAAGAATTTTACAAATCTTCTAAAGACTTCACATCGGACTATACATTTTATCAAATAGGACGGAAACCCAATCTTCTTGAAAATTATTTAATGGATAAAATGGCGAATGATTATGCCCAAGCGATAAGGGAGGAATTCAAGGGTCCCGTTAATGTGATGGGAGTCTCAACGGGAGGACAAATTGGCCTCCAATTAGCCGTAGATCATCCCGATGTAATTCGAAAATTGGTAATCATTTCTGCGGCTTATCGATTGAGTGATAACGGGGTAAGGATTGAAAGGAAAGCAGCCGAATTCTTTAAGCAAGGAGAATATGGAAAGACTATGAACGCGATAATGGAATTTATGTTTAAATCTCGCTTTCGGAAGTCGATAATTAAGCCATTTGCAAGTTTAGTAGGAAAGCGGATTATGAAAGATATCAAATATCCCAATGATTTCTTAACGGAAGTTTTGGCAGATAGAGAATTCAATTTGATTGATAGATTATCGGAAATTCAAGTACCTACTCTCATATTGAGCGGAGAATACGACATTGGATATATCGCCGAGGATGTGAAAAAAACCGCAGAACAAATAGCAACCGCAGAACTAATATTATATAAAGGATATGGCCATAATTTATATAGGTCAAATCGAAAGCAGCTTTATGGGGATATTCTAAATTTCTTAAAATATAATTAGCAATATAGGAAGCTTACTTATTGAAAGGTTCCTATCATAATTCTTCGAAAAATTAATTGGACTATTTAAGAGAATTAATCTCTAATTTATTTCAATTTTTTTAGAGAAAAATTTAATTTCAACCTTTCACTTACCTTTTTGATGACTGACCAACATCAAACCATTAGGTATAAGGATATATCTTTTATCAATAATATTGAAAGTATGGCTGTCATTGGCGTTTCTAAATCCAGACATTTCTTTTTTTTGCGAAACCACCAAGAAAATTTTAAAGGGAAGCTTTTTGCTATCCATCCTACCCTCGAAAAAATTCCAGGTTTTGATGATGGAACAGAAGGAAAAATCTATCCCTCTGTTAAAGATGTTCCATGTAACGTAGATTTTGTATTTATCGCGGTTCCTCGCTCAAAAATTATCGAAGTAATCGATGATTGCGTGGAAAAGGGAGTGAAATTGGCAAGTATCTTTACCGCAGAGTTTTCTGATGCGGGAACAGAAAAAGGGCGGAGATTAGAAAAAGAATTATTAGAGCATATAGGTAATTCCCTCAGAATCTTGGGACCAAATGGAATGGGTCTATTTTATCCTAAATTAGGGATCGCTTGGCGGCCTAAATTTCCCAACACCCCTGGAAATATCGGTTTCCTCGCACAGTCCGGAGGAATCTGTAATTTAGCGATATATGCTACGCAAGAATATGATTTCAAGTTTTCCAAGGTGTTTTCTTTTGGGAATGGCTTGGATCTTGATTTTGTTGATTTACTCTACTTTTTAAGCAACGATCCCGAAACAGAAATCATTTTAGGGTATATAGAAGGGCTCTCAGAGGGGAGAGGAAAAGATTTACAGAGCATTCTAAAACATAATAATAAACCCATAGCTGTTTTGAAAGGAGGAAAGTCAAATCAAGGGTCTATTGCCGCGGAAACCCATACAGCAGCCTTGACCGGTGATAAAAAGATCTGGAAAACCGTTTTTAAGCAGTATGGTGTTATTGAGGTGGACACTCTGGAGAAGCTTCTTAATATAGCTCGATTAGTTGAGTGTTATGGGACATTTCCAATTCAGAACCTTGTAATCCTCAGTATCAGTGGAGGATATGGTGTTATTCTTGTCGATCTGCTTGAAAAACAGGGATTAAGTGTACCTCCCTTCAGTGATGAGGTTCAAGAACGTCTTGATGAAAAGTTTTTTACCTCAGGAACCAGTTCATCGAATCCCTTAGATGTATCAGCGCAAATATATTCCAGCGATTCAATTTATGATATAATTGATATAGCACTTTCCGATGATAAGATTGATGGATTAATCATGGATTTGCCTACATGGTATTTCAATATGGACTATCATCTAACTAAGGACGAGAATTTTGAGCCCACGATAATTAAGGCTTTTGGTTTGGGGTACAAGCATCAAAAACCCTTGATTCCAATAATTCAAAGAGTCAACTGCCCCGAAGTCAGAATCCGAATAGTTAGAGAGTTGAGTAAGAAAAAAATACCTGTTTTTGGAGATCCCAGTGAATTTATTCCCCTATTACCAAAAGTTGCTACACAATTTCATAAAATTAATAAAATTAGAGAAAGAGGTACGTAAAAAAAGGTAAAAAACTCTCTTCTGACTAAGTCAGTCATCCCATAATAAGCTTTTTTATATTTTAAGCACTTAAGCCTTGAAATTCTAACAGAAGAGGGGGAATTGAATACTACAAAAAACGAAATCTGATTAATTCGTTATTAGCAGGCTGCTTAAAGTTAAATAAGGATGAAGGAGATCTGATCTAAAATAATCTAAACAGTGAGGTTCCTATTATGTGCTTCGATACTAGAAGTTAAAACGGAAAGTCGCAACGGTTAAGAGAATGAGTATTAAAAAAAAGATATAGAATTAAGGACGTTTTTAGAGACTGAACTGAGTAACTCCGTAGCTGAACATTGCCAATCCTATTAACTTGAAAAAGAAGAATACAAAAAATATGGGGATTTGTATAGCATCTCCGAAAGCTAGTCGAAGGGGAGATATAATAGGTTGAATGAGAAGAGATGAGCCAATTGAAAAGATAATGATCCCGAAAGCAATTATGTACGAATCTCTTCTTAAACCCGTTGTTTTTGTGCCAATATAAAAAAAGATAACGGGAACTACTATTGCAAGGAAATTTACAAACATTAACAACCCGCTTGCAAATTCGAATGCGCCTTGGGTCTTGACAAAACCCCCCAAAATAAAGATTGTGTCAAAAATACCCACTCCGAGAATTATATAGGCAAGAATTCCCTTTAGCTTGAAATGGAGCACTCGATAGTCAACGAGAAACATAACTGTTGAATAACCAATGGTGCTAGTTAAGGTTGCAAACACCCACATAAGCAAGGCATCGGAGTTTAGAAAATTATCAGGTTCAAATTGGGTCAAATAGAAATCATAGAAGAAGTATAAAAGTCGCGAGACAAATAAACATACCATGAGGATGAAGAATCCAAAGATAAAATCAAACGAAAATTTCCCTTCCTTTTTCGTTTTAGTATAAATTTTCTTTCCCAGATACGCCGATAGCAAGAATTTAGCCACTAAAAGTAATATATTTAAAACAAAGAATAATTGATACTCGAAACTATTAGGGTCTAATGCCATAATAATATAAAAAGAATTAAATTTATTTAAAATTTTAGAAAATTACTTAACTGAGTTAAATTAAATTAGCCAATACTAATTCTTTATAATTTTTGTTTTTGGATTTAAAACATGGTAAACATCATTCCAATCCATAAAGTCATCGACCTTGAAGATATAATAGTTCCATTAACACATTATATTGGATATAAGCTGGTGTGTGATATTTATGTTTTTCTTAATCCCAATAATGCAAGCATAAATGGAAAAAAAATTCTTTAGGGCGGGGAGACTTCAATAGAAATTCTTTTTTTATATATTAAATTCCTTAGAAAGTAGGTTTCAATGTCAAATTATTATGAATTCTAAAATAAATGAGCTTTTAAGAGATTTAAGGACGGATAATAGTTCGGGAGCCAGTGAACTAATAGATAAGTCATTAATAATTATTCAAAAATATCTTGAGTCTATTCTAAATGAGCGAACGCCAATAAAAAGTGAATTTTTGGAGCTGGCTTCGCAGATCATTTATTCCCGCCCAAGCATGGCGCCGCTAATTAATACAATAGGATTCTTAATCGGTGATATACAAACAATCGATAAAAAGCATATCAAGGAGCGCTTGGAGCACTTAGCTAAATATCGCAATCAAAAAATGGACTCTTTAAAAGAATACTTTAAGACCCTTTTTGAGCAACTTTATAACCCAGGATTGAAGATTATGCTCATTTCACATAGTTCCACGATAAATACTTTATTTTCAAATTGTAAAGAAAGAAATATCAAGTTTTATGTCTTGGAATCCCGCCCGCTCTTAGAGGGGAGGAGAACTGCGGAATATTTCTCAAAAAACTTTAGAACAACCTTGATTATAGATTCTGCGATGGGGAAGGTTATAAGTGAAATAGATGTGGTACTATTGGGAATAGATAGCATTCTGAGTGACGGGGCTATTATCAATAAAATCGGCACACACCCCTTAGCAATCATGGCACATGAATATAATAAAGAAGTCTATGCGATTGGTGACTCCTTTAAATATAATCTACGGAGCCATTTTGGGCAAGATATTAAAATCCAAATGAAGCCTCTTGATGAGGTTTACGAGATCGGGGGCAAAAATGAAAACTTGACCGTAAAAAACTATTATTTTGATAAAACACCATCTCAATATATTACAAGAATCGTCTCTGATTTGGGAATCCATACGCCCTCTACATTTTTAAAAAAAGTTAAGAAAAGTCTAAATATTGATTGGATTGAATCGTTTATTTAAAGTAAAAAAGGAGAAAGAAGCATCGCATATGCTTCAACTCCTTCCTTCAATCCCAATCGTTCGGCTGAAGTAATCGTGATGATCGAAGTGATTTCTGTCCCATCGGGGAGTTCAATCGTGATCTCCGCATTAAAAAGTCCTTTCTTTACTTCTTTGACTTTACCTTTTAATTGATTTCGCGTACTCAATTCTTTCATATTTATAAAACATCTACAAATCAATTTAACAATTATATATATAATCTATAAATTATGTTATGTCCGAGAATTCCTAACCTATTTAGAGATTACACATTAGATTGAGCTCTTTTTATAATACATTAGATAAAACCTTTTTAATAATTCACTCTATAAATTAATAAGTTTGAGAGTAAGTATTGAAAAACGAAAAAAGGATCATAAGGGGAACATATAAATGAGTCAGAAAGAGAAAGAGAGGGAAGAGCGGTCGGAGAGGATCGTCAGATTGTTTAAGGCATTTAAAGGAAAGCCTATATCAGAGGCTCCAGGACCCATTCCCGCCTTTTCAAAGTGGCTGGATGGGAAAATAATAAAGGTGAAAAGAGGGGAAATTGAGTTAGAATACGACCTTCGGCCAGAAATGGCCAATCCCACGGGCTTACTTCACGGGGGGATGCAAGCTGCTCTAATTGACGATACAATCGGGATGTGCACCGCCACGCTGGGCTATAAAGGGTTTCTCATCACAATCGATGCACAACTTAATTTTTTAGGAAAAGTAGAGGTTGATAAAGCTGTACATGTAAAAGCGAGTATGGTGCGCGAGGGACGTAATATCGTCCATTTTTTTGCCCACGTCTCGGATTTAGACGGTAAACTAATCGCTACTGGCAATGCGAACTTGCTAAAAACAAAGTATACACCCGACTACATTAAAGCGCTTGATAACGGGGATGAATTTATGGGCCAAAAGTGAGGCTAGGTAGAGAAATAGATTTGAATATCTTGAAAAGTTGTCTTGGTACGACAATTACCTTTTATAAATGGGGAAGAGGGGATTCGAACCCCTGGCCTCTCGGATCCGAACCGAGAATCATACCAAGCTAGACTACCTCCCCGCGATTGGCAACTTGGGCATAAATTTCCGTATGGCTGAAAAATATGCCCTTCTATTTAACCACTACTAATTTAAGGAATCTGAAAGAAACCAATCCAACAATATATAAAATTATTCCTAAAAAATAAGGTTTCTTTCACATTGAGAAATAGCAATATATAGATTCTTGTAATTAAACATTTTGTGGGTGAATTACACACCCCCTAAATAAAGGGGGTGGCTTCAACCATTCAGCCAGGTCTTTGCAACACTAACTTCATTCGGTTGTTCGGGGCATTCACGGGTCCCCCATCCCAGCGAACTCGTTATCCGCCTGGCTA
>CAZDJH010000248.1:0-6285 GCA_964505645.1 uncultured archaeon
GGCTTTTACTTGAGTTATCTGAAGCATCGGCATAATCTTGAATTGTTTGCGAGGAGCGACGAAGGGAGGTACGGGTTCGACTTTGACCGTCCCGAAGGTTCGCAATTTAGAACCGACATGGGAGAATTCATGGATAGGCTTCGCGAATATAGGACGAGGAGTAAGGAAGATTGGTTTATAAAATCACTTAAGCAAAAGGAGTTCTACGAAGAGAAATACGAAGAATTGGTAAAGCTGATGAAGCAATACAGCTGGGTGGGGAAGGCCCCAGAGCTATTAGATCCCAATCTCGCGAAGCTCCTACAAATAACCCCGAGAGATGCTTGGAATGGGTTTATCAGCACATTCTGCGTTATCGACGAGAATCAGAACATCGAGCTGCTTTCCATATTCGACTTGCTTAACCCAACGACTGGGACGTTCCGTGATCCCGAATATCGTTCCCCGTAGCTGGGTCTATCCCCTCGGGTTTCGGAGGAAGAGACCCATAGGTTTAAATAGGTGAATTACCATATATATAATGAACATGACAGAAAAAGAATTGCCCAAACCGCGCGTGTTTCGCGTGTCCCATCCCCGCTTGAGGAAGATCCGCAATGGCTTCCGGAAGGTGTTCCAGCTCGCCGCAGCCGAAATGTGGAGGGCTCTCATGGAGGAAAAGCCGCAGCTCAGGGAGGGGGGGCTGGCGCCTGAAGATAAAGAGCGGTATGATTTTTTGACCGAAATGGCCCATTATGTTGAGAGGTGTTATCTGAACTCCGTCATAAATCACGGCGGGGGAAATGTGGGAGGTCCTAAAACCGATGTGTCGGGCGATCGCGTCCGCATTTTCTCCGTTAAGCAGTTCGGAAGCGAAGAAAGCCCCATCTACGTGCTGAAAAAACACTTCCTCACCCTTAATGATTATGAAAGGCAAAAGGAGTGGCACCAAGGCAATTACGATTATTTCGCACCCATTTTTAAGCGTGAGCGCGAAAGATTTGTCCCGTACTTGGACTATCATTACAAGGGCTTCACCCCGAAATGGGAAGTTGAAGAGTGATTTTTAGAATAGTGTGGTGGTGGTGTTTAATTATTAAATTTAGGGATATATTCTTACCCAAGACCTTATATATAACGTCGTAATTAAAGATGAAGGCATATTTTATAGTTCCATTTTGTTTATATTAAAATCTTCCTAATGGAACCACCTATTTTAAAATAGTTTTTTCTTTTTTTATTAATTTACAGAAGCCTCTTCAGAAATATTGAATATTAAAAAAGTCTCTTCTTATTTTTTATTTATTGTAAGATGGAGAGTTCTCTAAGATCTTATTTACTTCTGCTTCGGGAACATCATACCAATCTTGATACGCATCAGCGACCGCAAATCGCAATACTTTTCTAGTATTAGGGCAATAAACCGTTGCGTCAGTTCGATTTTCGACCTTACTTACGGTGCGATGTGGTGCCGTGGGAACCAATATATAGATGCGTGTAGGATCATATTTCTCTACCATCTTAATGGCAGCCAGCATAGTAAAGCCCGATGCCAGTCCATCATCGATCATAAAAATAATGTTTCCAGAGATATGTTTTCGGTAATCCTCGGTATGATTTGAGGGTTTTTCATAAGTCTTCAAGCGTTTTTTAATATCTCGTTTAGTCTGAGCAATTGCCTTATTCTTTTGCCGATCTGTTAGGTTGAGGCGATTGAATAGAGGTTCATTTATCAAAATGGTACCATCCGTGGTAATAGAGCCGAATCCCGCCTCCGGATTATAGGGTATTTTAATCTTTCTTACGATAAGAACATCATACTTAACATTACTTTTTGAACAAAACCCTTCAGCAACGGGTACGCCGCCGTTGGGGATTGCAAAACAAAAGCACTTCTCGGGGGTGTTCTGGATTAAATTATGGAGTTCAATGTCTTTATCCTTAATATATTCTGCCAAAATCTCTCCTGCTTCAAATCTTGATTTATATCTATTCATAGTAAACAACCACGCATCCATAGTTAAAAAGATATGCTGATATAAAAAGATTACATTTAAAATTTGTAAGCGGAAAGTCTTTTGGCCTCATTTACAAGGGTGGATTCAGAGCGGTTGCCTCCAACAGATCATCTATAATATAAGTAAAATGGCGATTTAGCGAATAACAGTGGGATAATAGGAGGTTAGAGGCTTTTCCTACATTATAAAAGATATTATTTAGAAGGTCCTAAATTAAGGGAATTTAAACGGGTTAGAAATTTTTATAATCAATTTTTAATTTAGATGTTTAAAGAGATATAATAAAACTTATTTAAACTATAGGTATTTCGTGGAGTTGTGGTAATTATGGATGAGGATGATTCTCGATATCGAATATTCAAGGAGGCCTTTCCCTCAGAGATAATTTCAATCATCGGGTCCCTTTCTGCGGGTGTGATTTTAACAGTGTTAATTTTACCTTTTCAAAGTTTTCCGATACTTATTTTGATGATTCCCGCAATTTTATCGCTCCGGGGTAATATATGCAGCCCATTTTGCGCCCGGACGAGCAAGGACTTGATTTTGGGGGAATTTGATGGGCATTCTTGGGGAGAAAATGTGCTCGCCACCTTATTTTTATCAATGGTTTCATCGTTATTAATTGGGACTTTAAGTTATGTCATAAATATGTTTTTTGTTGACCTCCCGTTGCTTTCTTTCGGGCATTTCCTTTTAATTCCAATTATATCACTTTTCATTTATCTTGCAATATCAATACCCACTTCAACAGCCTTAAATTATTTTGCCTTTAGGTCGGGGCTAAATCCCAATAATGTACTTCCCATTATGACCGCAATCGGCGATTTATTCAGTGTGATAAGCTTTTATATAACGCTCATCCTGTTACATATACCTTAAACTCTTAGGTTGTATCTGATATCATTAAAAAACAATAGAAAAAAAAATAAAAAAAATAGGAAACTCAAAGGGAAATAAACGTAATCTTGCGTCAACTAACGTTGAAGAGAATAGATTGGAGGGAATAAAATGGAATATTTTATAAAAATTGTGAAGGAATCATTCATTATCTTGCTAATATCTTCTTTCATGGGATTAATTTCGGGGATGGTATTAAGCGTAAACGAGGCAATCTTATACAGCATTCCCATTTTTATTTTAATTCTTCCAGCCATTAACGCGTTAATCGGAGATATAGCGACGATCTTAGTCACGAGATTGACCACTCACCTCTTTATCGGAACGATACCCCCTAAAGTTATGGGGACTGCTCGATTAAAGGAAGACTTGATCGGGTTATTTTTAACGCTTACATGTAGTCTAATCGGTCTAATAATTGCGGGCTACTCGATTGTACATATTACGGGAATGGGGATCGTAAATCCGTTGATGATAATTTTTATATTAATTTTAACCTCGCTCATTTTATTTATCTTCCTCTTTATCTTGTTATTCTTAGGGTCAATTGCCCTCTTTAAGAGGGGGAGGGACCCCAATAATTTTCTTATACCTATAATTACCAGTTTAATCGACTTTTTGGCACCTTTTTTGATTATAATTTTTATAATACTATTGGTTTGATAATATTTATATAGATAGAAAAGAAATAGAAATGTAATAGTAAAAAGAAAAAAAATGACAGCAAAGAAAAAGAAATTAAAGAAGTTTAAGTATGAGCCAATTTCAATGCGGGAAATATTACGTCAGATGAAACAAAACATAGATCTAATGATTGACCTTGCATACAGCGCAATTAAGTTCGGGAGTAAAGAGATAGCAGATGAGGTGTACAAAATTGAACAGCGAATTCATGAATTAACCTTCTTACTTAGCTTTCAAATCATACAGACGCGTCCCAGGGGGTTTAAAAGTGCGAAGCGTTTGGAGCCAATAATCGTGATGGGGTATTCAATAGACAAAATTTCTGACGCACTCTCGGATATTGCGCAAGTCGTCTATATTAACAGCGACATTTCCAACTTTACCCAACTGATCTGGGATTACGTGCCTGAACCCATAATTAAGATTAAGGTGAAAAAAGGCTGTGATTTCATCGGACAAAACCGTAAAGAGGTACATTTCCGTTCTCAACATGGTGTTAACCTAATAGCAATTAGGCGAAATGAAAAATGGTTGTTTTCTAAGAACCAAAAGTTACATAGTAATGATATCTTGATTGTTAAAGGAGAAAAAGAGCCCCTTATGAAGCTAAAGGACGTTTGCAATGATGAAAGTGACATTTCCTTTGATTTGGAAAAAGGGGTTGAAGAACCCATATTTAGCATCTCAGATCCGGAAATTGAAGAATTATTTTATAAATACGTGCAGTTAACAGATATTACCGAGACCATGACAGAGTTAGCACTGGCTTCGTTGTTTTTTAATAATTACGAAGTTGCAGAAGATGTGTTAGAGATGGAGGAATTAATAGACGGCCTCAATATAAACTTTGAGAAAGAAATTCTGGATTTAGCTAGTCAAACGGATAAAACAAGGGATCTAACTGGCATACTTCGCATTATTTTTTCCTGTGAACTGATTGCCGATGCCGCGAGTAATATCGCCGAAAGTATTGTTAGAGGCTTTACTCCACATAAAATCCTTCAGAAGGCCATCGAAGAGACCTCCGAACTGGTAGTTAGGGAGAAATTATCGAAAGATTCTTACTTTAAGGGTAAAAAATATAAAGAACTCCAAGATTCGCGCTATAAGCGGGGTTTTAATATTATAGCATTAAAACGTAAAAATAAATGGATCTATAGCTTTAAACCGGATTTTATCTTCAAAGGAGGCGACTTAATTATTGGATTAGGCCCAAAAGAGAGCGTAGAAGAATGGAGATATTGCGTGAACCCAAAATCCAGGGAAATTAAATAAAAAATAATCATTTCTAAATAATACTATGAACCCTAAAATTTCGATAAAGGATGAAGATATCTGGACTCGATTTATTAAGACCATGTCTGAAATTGCCAATCAAGTTAATAAGAATTCTACACATCTTAATAAACAAAATATTTTAAATTTAATCCAAAGTATACTTAAGACTCACGAAGCAGGGAACCGAACGTTTCTGTATGGAGCGGGTCGATCAGGATTTATCGCGCGCTGTTTTGCCCAACGATTAATGCATCTTGGTATTAACTCTTGTTTTGTCTCCGATGCGGTAACCTATCAATACAAGGAAAAAGATCTATTGATTCTAATAAGCGGGAGCGGGGAGACTACTTCACCAGTTGCGATCGCCCGTAAAGCGAAAGAAATCGGCGGAAAAATCGCTCTAATTACCGGTAATCCGAAAAGTTCCATAGGGAGACTGAGCGACAATATTCTCAAAGTGGAAGGAAAAAGTAAGGATAAGGCCATCACTCAGCAGACCTTAGCCCCCTATACCAGCCTTTTTGATATCTCTACATTAGCAGTATTGGATTCCATCGGCGGAGTACTAATGAAGCTTCTAAATATATCTGAAAAAGACATTGATAAAAGGCATGCCTCAATAGAATAATGTAAGTTCATTTCCATAATTTAAAAAGAAGAAGAGAATAATCGTAATGGCTTGGTGTCTAATACTTTTTGGGATCATTGGTTTTCTATTATTAATCTCTCTTTTGATTTATTGGTGGATTAGTTCAAATTTTACTGTGCCCCCCACAAGCAAAGTTACCGAAAGGATCATTTCCCTCAAAAATATCTTTGTTTCGAGCTACATCTATACTAAAAATTCTGATATGATTCTATTCGATGCTGGAATGACGACCAAAGGGATGAAGAAAGCATTCATGGAAATGAATATTGACCCAAAAAACGTTAAACATGTTTTTCTCACCCACGCCGACCCTGATCACATAGGTGGGCTTCCTTTATTTGAAAATGCGTCTTTTTATTTTGGAAAAGGTACAAAAATAGGCTCTCATAAAACTTGCACATTTTTAAGGGATAATGAGCAAGTCCAAGTCGGAAATATAAATATTAAGGCCATATCAACACCAGGGCATAGAAAAGGGCATACAACTTATCTGGTTGATGAAAAATACCTTTTTTCGGGCGATTTGCTAAGACTTAAAGAGGGCAAGATTAAACCGTTTTTTAAACTGATTAGTAGTGATCATGAGAAAATGGTGGAGTCAGTTAAGAAAATAGCACAATTGGATAAAATAGAGATGTTATTTACCGCCCATACAGGTTATACCGGTGGATTTAAGAATTCAATTAAAAATTGGGTGGATTAGGGAATTAGAAAACTATAGGTTCAATCAATATTATTAAGATGAGCTAGTTTCACCTCCTTTAATAAGTTTAGTTTTGA
>CAZDJH010000249.1:0-6237 GCA_964505645.1 uncultured archaeon
ACTACTATTACCTTAACTACTATTACCTTAACTACTATTATCTTAACTACTATTACCTTAAAATCAATAAATTGAAATAAAAAAAGAAAATTAATATAGTAAAGTTGAGGAAAAGGATTTTGTTAATGAATCAAGCATTACGGAAAAGATATAGCAAAATAAAGTATTCCAAAAATCAATAGTGAATCAAACCATTTTTCTCCTAAATCATATTCAAACTCAAGGATACCTTTTTGTTTGATTATGTTTCAGAATATTATTAAATACAATTAAAGCCTCATTAATCGCTTCAATTCTATCAGATATGTTCTTAATAAAAATTTTTTATAACTTAAGACTCCACCATGGGCTTCTTCATCCCACGGCATTTTTAAAATAGAAGCGGTGTATTTATCTTGTTTAACTCTCCTAGTTTTTAAGAAAGTCTGTTTCTGATTGCTCTTCCTCAACCCAATACCGAATCATGCCCATTCTGGCGGTTCTTTTACCTCCAAGATACGTATAAGTTCCCAGCCTACAGAGCACATTTAGCCAGCGGCAGTTTTTAGTGTCGACCTCGTTTACAAATGGGTACTCCCGTTCACGCTCCAATTCTGCTAAGAGGTTCTTGTAATAATTTCGATTAATGCCCGTTAGCCAGAAGGTTAGGTTGCCTAATCCGCCCACCACCATCTTGCGTAATATAAATTTTCCCAACCAATAATATTGACAAGTTCAGAAAATATATCTTTCATTTCTGATATATCTGTTGACAGAAAGGCTTTGAAGAATCGGGTAATCACTTTTTGATTTTCTAAAAGTTTGAATCATTTAATATTCGAAAATTTGCATCTAATATGTCTCTATCTCATTATATATCATATACAAATGATCATATTTTAATGTTGATTGTATACAGATACAAGATTAGACGTTTTGGGACTTCAATCCGAGAAATTGTTTTTTCCACTTTAGATACCCTTTTGTTATTTTACCCCCCCATATAGCGTTTTTTCCTGTCTGCTTGTTAAATAGTTCGCGGAGTATAGGTTCTTCCAGTACTTTCTTTGATGTTTTAAGCGTCTTTTTTTTATCATGAATTGGCTTACGGCTTTGAATTTCCTCTTCATCCGTGAATGCCTTTTTAAGAGCACAATTACTAATATGATTATATATCTTCCCCATTATCTTATAGAACTCGTTTTTATTGTCCCAGAAGTTAGGAATCCCCCGTTTTTTAATCACATTTAATGGAATTTTTGGTTTTTTTATCATCACAGAAAAGGAACCTAAAGAAGGAGCGTCCCAGAATCCTTTTATGGGTAAAGATATTGAGTCTTTTTTCTTTTTTTCCTTTGTTTCTTTTTCAGAGGTTTCAAGAGATTCCATCGTATCCATCTGTGTTGCATGTGCTGTACGTTCTTTACGAAGTGCCAAAATTATTTCTTTCTTTGTCATTCCTCTCAATTTAAAAAGCATAAATGGATTTACGTCGAATTCTTCTGCTAAGATATAGTGGACAGCGGCAATATGCTTACAAGGATTTGCGGTATCCGGACAAGAACAATAAGTTTCAATATCTTTTGAAGATTGTGGGAAGAGAGAGAGTCCTACTGCATCAAAAATATCCTCGATATCTCTTGGAACTTCTCCAGCTAAGAGTTTGGCTGCAAAAAAAGCTTCTTTAGACAATTTTTTAATGATCCTATTCCATCCTTCCGAATTAAATGGTTTAATAATTATTTCTATGGAATAAGGTCTTGAAACTGAGCCTTGGACTTTTGCTTCAACTTTACCTGAACGGAGTTTGAAATCCATTACTTGTCCTCTCCTGGCATAATTTCGACCGCGCTGTAGCCGATTACTCAAACTGATGGACTCTAAAATGCTGACCCATTTCTGTGACCACCATTCTTCGCCGATAGCACCTCTTCTGCTTTTCGCTTTAATCCCGTCTTCAACTTCTATTGGAGTAGAATTATAATACATTCGCCACTTCATATTAAACCTTCCCGTTTTTTGAAATCTTTAATCACTCAAAATATCGCCCCTTGTAAATTCAAAAAGATCTCTTAATTTTTCTGTTGATAACTCTGTTAGCCATCCTTCACCGGTACCGATAATAGTTTTGGCAAGTTGTTTTTTACTGTTTATCATATCATCAATCTTTTCCTCTATGGTGCCTTCGCATATGAATTTATGAACCATAACATTTTTGGTCTGCCCAATACGGTAAGCTCTGTCTGTTGCTTGTGCTTCCACAGCGGGATTCCACCATCTATCAAAATGAAACACATGACTTGCCCGTGTAAGATTGAGTCCCAAGCCTCCAGCTCTCAGAGAGAGAATGAAAATCTCTGGACCATTTTCCTTAGAAAAGTCCGATACCATTTCATCCCTTTTTTTCTGAGAAATGGCGCCGTGAAGAAAGAGTATTTCTTGTTCAAAAGTCTCTTCGAAGACTCTTTTAAGAATTATACCCATTTTTTTAAATTGGGTGAATATTAGAGCGCATTGGCCCTCCTCTAATAGTTCTTCGGCTAGCTCCAAGACTCGGTTCAGTTTAGCGGACCTTCCCTTGATTCTGGAAGAATTATTAAGATATTGAGCAGGATGGTTGCAAATTTGTTTCAACCTTGTGATTGTAGATAAAATTGCCCCTCTTCTGGACATCCCAGATTTTTCCTCGATCTTCCTAAGCATATCTTTAACGGTCGCTTCATAAAGAGTCGCTTGCTCCCTTGTTAGATTACAATATTCTTTAATCTCAATTTTTTCGGGGAGGTCTTTTATAATCTTTGCATCCGTTTTAAGACGCCTTAAGATAAAAGGGCGAATTATGGAATTAAGTTGAGAACCCACTTCCTTGTTATTATATCGTTCAATCGGTAATATAAATTTTTTACGGAATTTAGTTTTGCTACCCAAATAACCTGGATTTAAGAATTCTAATATTGACCAGAGCTCAGATAATCGGTTTTCGATTGGAGTCCCCGTGAGGGCTAAGCGGAGATCCCCGCTAAATTTCCTTATCGCTTGAAAACGTTTTGTATAAGAATTTTTAATTTTCTGAGCCTCATCAAGAATAATGTAATTCCAATTAACGTTCGCAAGAAATTCCTCATCCCTATATGTCAATCCATAGGTGGTTATTACGAGGTCTTGTTGTTTAACGTTCGAAAGAAAAGCCAAATCTTTATCACGGTTGCTTCCGTGGTGAACCATAACTTTAAGTGATGGTACAAATTTATTCGATTCCCTGTTCCAATTACCGATGATTGAGGTGGGACATATTAGCAGAGATGGTTTTTGGATACCATCTTCTTTCTCTTTTGCTAATAATGCAAGAGTTTGGACGGTTTTCCCAAGCCCCATATCATCTGCAAGACACGCTCCAAGACCATAGGACCTCATAAAATATAACCAAGATACGCCTTTAACTTGATATGGTCTTAATATACCGTTAAAATTATCGGGTTGAGTAATAACTTTAATTCGTGAATCATTCGATAATTGAGTCAATAAGTCAGAGACCCATCCCGTTGCCTTAAATCCATTAATAGGGAGCCCAAATTCGGCATTTTGAATTCCCACAGTTAACTTCAACGCTTCAGAGAGTTTCATAGTACCTGACGCCTTATCTTCAAATAAAGATATAGCTCTATTAATATCCGCTTTTTTTAATTCTACCCATTTACCCCGTAAACGGATTAAGGGTTCTTTTAATTGTACGATTTTTTTATATTCTTCCTCGGTGAGCTCTTCATTCCCTAAAGCAATTTTCCAATTATAATTGATGATGCTATTAAAATTTATAATCCCTTTACCTACTTTGGCGGTTTTTTTACCCTTGAGACTTAATTTGACCCCTACTGAATTCTTTTTAGTACTTTTACTATCTATTTTCCACCATGAGGGGATAAGCACTATAAAGCCACTTTCTTTAAGTAATATCCCCCCTTCTATTAAGAATTCATAAGCTTCCGATGTGCTTAGGAGAGCTTCGGTGGGATCTGGTTCATGTAGGCTTCTTTCAATGGGGGTGTATATTTGAGAAGCCCTTCCAAGTGCGCTTAAAAGGCTTTCTTGAGGTTGGTTATACCTTTTGTTTAAAAATTGTAGGTTCTCCCTGGATTCCCTCCAAACCTTCTCAGCTGGGACAAGTAAACTTGGATCCTTAATATCCTGCAAAAAATATCGTAGATGCCAGTTTTGTCCGTTATATTCATCATCTATTCTTGGTTCTTCTAACCGAAAACAAATCTTAAATCCAGAAGTTTCCTTTTTAACTTTTGGACTATTCCAATAAAATATCTCCTTGGAGAGAGTATTATATTTGGGGTTATAAGACTGAACTACCACGTTTTTGGATATTAAACATTTTAACCAGAAATCTGAAAGAGTTGAGTTGTTTCCTGGGAGTTTAATAGTCAAGAGCCATTCCTTTATAGTTCCATTTAAGATATTGGAAAGACAATCATATAAATAATCATTTCGGGATGCAGGAATCTTCCCGTCATAGAGAAAAGCCATGCAAATAGGAGGCATTGCCCTTACCAGTGTCCTCATTTGATCTTTATATTCAGCAGTGTCTAGAACATATTTCCAATGGGAAATGTATCCCCCAGCATTACTGTTAAATTCTATTGTTCCAGGAGAAAATTTTTGCATAGATAAAAGTTCCAAGACAAATTTGAAAAATACTGTCCAAAATTTTATATCCTCTCCCAGCATCGCCCCAGCTGATTTAATATCCTCATTGGAAAATGATACAAACACTGAAATAATACTGTCAACGGAAATACTTAAGCCAGTTATTTTCCATGGTTTAAGATGCGCAGGCTCATAGATCTCCTTTATCTGGCCTTCACAGAGCAAATTGGAGGATGCTTGGGGGTCCTTTTCATAGGCAGGAATAAGAAAGGTTTTCGTGGTCATCTCTCCCCCTATTTCACTATTGTTCCTCTTTGGAATGCCCAATACATCGATAATTTTAGAGAGTTCCCACTTGGAGGCCTGAAATGGATGGGATAAAACTTTTGGTGGTCGTCCGCGCGCCCTTTTTTTGAAGGATTCCGTTGATTCTCCCCATAGAAAAAAATTCCCATTGTTTGATACTTCCTCCGATTTAAGGTTAGGGATCCAAGTACCGTGTAATATTATCATAAACTTTCCCGGGGGGGAGTAATACTTCTTAATTTTCTATTATTATTAGGAATGATAACTCCCTTATTTAAAGCCTTATTAAATGGTTGATTAAATTTAGATTCTTCCGTATCAAAATAAATTTCAAAATCCCAAAAATATCTAGATTTAACGAATTCTTTCATATCGATAAGGGAATTAATAATATCTCGAATATCAAATTCAAAATAAGGAATTTATAGGCTTCCCGCCATTGCAGTGTCTTAGTAATTTATGAGATGGGAAGGCTTCTACTCATTATATCAAAGGAAGAGAAGATTATAAATCTCGGGAGAGTACGCGTAATCCATACTTTTTATTCAACTTAAAGAAAGATACAAATCTCTTTATTTTATAATCATTATACGATACTTTTTCTGCTAAGGAGTGGTACTCTTTTATTAATATTTCTTGTTTAATATCTTGAAACACAAAATTGACGCCCGAAGTTATTTTAGATTCATTAAATGGAATTATTCTTGTAAATAATAACATATTCGGTCGGATACCTTTGCTTAGGTTTATATCTATTAACTGAATATTCGTTGGATTATTATTTAAAAGGTCTTGTAAAATAATTATACTTTCATCTCGAAAAACATTTTTAACCTTAAAAAGCGATGAATAAGATCCCAATAGATCCTCCCATACATCGATTTCATTATCATTAACCTTATCTTGAAAATGTTCGATATAAGATTTTCCATGTGATTTATAATCAAAAAGAGAAAAATCTACTAAAGCCATTTTCTCCTGGAATGAATTAATAACTAACTGGTTTTTTTCAACAATTCCGAGTAATTTTCCCGCACGAAGTAAAACATCTTGATTGATGTAAGTATTAATTATCTTTCTAATAAAATTATTACTCTTATCTCTATACTTACGATACTCTTTGATGATTTCTCCTTCATTAAAAGGAGTATCAAAAGTTTCTTGGAGATTTTTAGGGAGTAGTTTTTTTGGAACAGGTAATCCATTTAAAAAAACCAAATCCGAAGATGGATCCTTTTTTTTTATTGAAGACAAGCTAAATTCATCGTCAAAATATCTTAATCCAAACATATCACGAAT
>CAZDJH010000250.1:0-6227 GCA_964505645.1 uncultured archaeon
CACTTTCTATTCACCTTGCGAGTCTATATATATTAAGTAGTTTATAGTAAGCTAGATATTTAAAAGGAAGGTGTCCTTTAATTTAGTGACTTATAATGCGGATCATCTCAACCAAACAATAAAAAATGTGGATGCTTTGCGAAATTCATCCCCTACATAAATGTAGGGGACTTCTTTCGCAGTCAGTTAAAATGAACGTGTTTGAAAAAATAAATATAAAATTAGGAAAGTTTTTTAACGTCAATTTATATATAAATATTAGAAAAGATGACACAAAAAGAAGCGGAGCCCCCCATAACGTCTCATAATAGGATAAAGATCAAGAAGTCAACCCGAATTGAAAATGCGCCCCCCGATTTATTTGATCCCAACAAACCCCGACTGGGAAGGCGGGAAAGTGAACCTCATTCAGCCGAAATAAACTATATTCATGATGTCTTAACCGCCAATTTTCCTGAAAGTAGAACGATATGGGATTTACATCATTATTTTGAAATTCGTAAAGGACCATTAAAAGGAGAAGAGATTGATATCCAATTTGATATATCCTTTTTCAAGGGTTTTTCAATTCCTCACTTACTCACCTCTTATGATGCGAATGACCATGAAGGAAGGGTTCCGGACATGGTTGTCAATGTTTTATCAAAGAGTACATGGAAAACCGATTTAAGTGAAAATGTTGATATTGCTAAGAATTTAGAGATCCCCGTCTTTATTGTCTTTAGCCCTTACAAGATGACCAGTAAGATATATCACCCCCCCTTTGTACGGGCTTATATTTTAAAAGAGAATGGCTCCTATCGACAAGAAGAGCTTCATAATATCACCTTAAAGGAGGGCGAAACAATCAATAATCATAATATTATTGATCTCAGTGATATATTACCTTTCAGGTTAGGCTTGATGCAATTGAACAAGTTCTGTCTGGAGGATTTACCGCTTTATCGCTTAATATTTATTGATCCCTCCGAACCGAAAATCTTTCCAACAAAAAAAGAGCAAATGGAGAGAGAAAAGGAGCAAGTAGAGAGAGAAAAGGAGCAAGTAGAGAGAGAAAAAGAGCAAGTAGAGAGAGAAAAAGAGCAAGTAGAAAGAGAAAAAGAGCAAGTAGAGAAAAAACTAAAAAAATATCGAGATCAATTCGGAAAGTTGGAATGAAACTTATAATCTAAGATGGGAGAAAGATTAAAAATTTTTATTATACAATTTATTATTTCCTCCTTAAATTAAGAATAACCTGATTTTTTTACCCCTGTAAAAACACATATTCACCAAATTAATAGATAATGTAAAAAAATTAATAACATCTCGAAAAACTCATGGATAAGGAATTTGGGTTTAATGTAAAAAGAGAACGCCCCGAAGAGGAATATGAGCACGTGTGGGATTACTTTAAGGGGGAAAGGCTCGAAAGATATGCCCGTTCGAAGGGCATTCAGAGAATCCAAACCAAGATCGCGGCTCGTGCCCTGGAACTTCTAGACCTCCCTAAAAAAGACGCGTTATTATTAGATGCGGGCTGCGGGCCGGGTTTTGCATCGTTTTTTCTAAGAGAGATGGGATATCACGTAGTCTCCATCGACATTATTTCTCATTTTCTATATTACTATGATTTCAGAGACATTAGTCGTCTCGTGGGGGATATGTGCCAGCTGCCATTTAAACCGAATATGTTTGACGGTGGCATATCGATCTCTGCCTTGCAATGGATATACAGAGATATCGCAAGTGAGAGGATGGAATCAAATCTTATCGATTTGCTCCGCTCCTTTTACACCGTATTAAAGTCTGGATCAAAAATCCTCTTCCAATTTTACCCCAAAAACGAGAACGTTCTAATAAACATGAAACGGATCGTAAATCAATACTCAAAATTCGGAGGCGGCTTTCATATCGACCACCCCGAGAACCCGAAAAAGAGAAGAATTTTTTTGGAACTCCAAAAAGAATAATTAAAATTCAGTCTAAATCAAAGTCCTATGTTTTATTTTGAGTTATAAGATGAGAGGAATCTAAAGATTTTAATAGTTTAAATATATTTATTTTTATAACAAATTTAATTATAAACTTAAAATACAAAAACTAAAGAATAATTCTTTTTAAAGCATTTATAAATCAATAAAGGTATGTAAAATGAAATTAAGACAACACAAGAATAGAAAACTTAAATTAATTAGTATTTCAATCCTTCTTGTAATAACATTAAGTTCAATAGTATCACTTATTTCCTTGGATTTAATAAAAACATCTGCAACCGATGTTTCACAGAATTATAAAAACAGTCGTTTCGATGAAGATTTAATTTCCACGAGTCAAGAAAATGGAGAAGTTAGTTGGTGGAATTATAGTTGGCAATATAGAATTCCGATAGATTTAGCCTCAACAAATGAAGATTTGACTAATTATCAAGTCCAGATTGATTTAGAACTCACAGATTGGTATGAAGAGGGATATTTAAATGAAACAGGAAAAGATATTCGCTTTGCAGATTCTTCAAATCAAGAGCTAGACTTTTGGATAAAAAATATGAATGTGACGGGTGGAAATAGCACAATATGGGTCAAAATTCCCGAACTTACGACTACAGGAACCAGGATTTATATGTATGTAGGAAATCCAGATGCCGCAAGTGCATCAGATGGCACAAAGGCGTTTGAATTTTTTGACGACTTTGAAGGGAGTAGTCTAGACCCAAAATGGTATGATTCTGATACTTCTAGTGGAAGTCATGTTATTTCTGGTGGAACTTTAAAGGTAGATAGTGGGGGAATAGGCTTACAAGACCCCCTTGAGTTTAGGATTCAAGATGGTTATATTGTTGAGACCAAATGTTTGTTTAATGAATTAGTGTCTGGATATTCCGGAACAATTCCAGAGATTTCATCTTCTAGATTTACTCAAGGGAGTAATGGTGGAGGAGATGCGAACATTTTATATATGAGACAGAATGGTCAGCGAGATATCCACTATTGGGCGGGAGATGGTTCTACTAATAGTTATAATCTGGGATCTACTAGTACTGGGTGGGTCTCTGAAGAAGATGTATGGTATTTAACGGGGATTTCTGTTATTGGAGGAGATAGCGATAGTACAGCAAAATTATGGAAAGATGGTGTCAACATAACAACATTTTTGGGAATAAATTGGAATAAAGATATTAATTATACTTCTTTAGGATATTTTAATGGTGGAACCTCTAATGGTCAAGATACTTCGTATGACTGGATAAGAATCAGAAAATATTCACCTGATGAGCCAACAATATCTATAGGTGAAATAGAATATTCTCAGCTTAACATAACCTGTTTAGACATTGATGGTCGGAGAGTACTTGGAGCGAATGTATATATTTCAAATTTTTCTGACCCATTTCTCAACCAAAATGGAACTACTGATGAAAATGGAGAGATAATTTTTCGTGATATCCCAACAGGCTATTACAATTTAACGGTTAATTATACAATAGATGATGGATTCAATGAAGCAACCGAAACAGTCTACTTTTTAGAAGATTATCATAAAATTGAGCATGAACTTGAAATTAGGGTTAACTTATGGACAATTGATTTCCAAGTCGATGACCGGGATGGAGTCCCTCTGGACCTTGGTTATATTAATATGAGTGCGGAAGAAAGTAACGATGTTTTAACTAAAGTTGAATTAGATTCAAATGGAGAAGGACGATTTATATGGAGTGCTTCTAAGTCCTACTATAATTACTCTGTCTATTATCATAATCCCGACTATTATTTAGATGATACATTCCTATATAGTGGTAAAATTTTTCGCAATGAGACTTATAAAATATACAACATAAATGAAACTGCTGTACATAGTTCTGGATATGAGTATTATGTTGAGGATAATGATATATATTTATACGATGATTCTGGCTATTCGGGGCCAAATAAAATTGTTGAGATAAGACTTGAATGCAGTGAGATATATGATAATCTTTCCAGAATAAATGTAAGATTTTCAGGTGAAGATCATGTAACTACATACACAGATGAAATATCAGCAGATCTGACTTACAAACCCTTTGATGAGGGTGCAAATCTCTATAGCATTGAAAGATTGAGGGTAGAAATGGAAAACATAACTCAAAGCAACGGAATTATTCAATTGAATCTCACTCATACCTATTTTGAAAGTATCTCGGTTAACATGTCAAAGATTAGTTTAAGAGTTGTTGATAAAACGGGGGAATCAGGCGTTGCAGGTCTTACCGTGAAAGTAAAAAATAATGAGACAAGTCAATCAATAGTCAATCTCACAACTAATACAGAAGGGTACGCATATGGAGACTTTTCAACAGATTTTAGTTTCTGGTATCTAAATGAGATAAATTACAATTTTTCATTATACTTCGTTGACGAGATGCAAACTTTTAATGTAACTGAAACTAGTAAAATAAAACCAAACAAAACAATCTCTTGGTACGATTATAAATTAACGGGAGCTGATACAATCGTTTTTACATTAGCTCAAATTGATTATTCTCAATATGTTGCGAACTTTACAAATAGAGTAGGCCCACCAGATGAAATAACATGGGGAAGAAATATGACATTTTCCGTGGTTTACGAAACGAGTGCGGATGGAGGAACAAGTTGGCAACCAGATTATAATAGGGATGATAAAAACACATTTGCGACTATTAGACTTTTTACTCAAAAAGGAACTAAATTAATAGAAAGATCAATGAGTAAACCGGGGCCAACAGGTAATTTTTCAATAGAGATCAATTCAAGTCTATTCTCAGCGGGCGGAAGCGGTAAGAACTACTATGCTAGGGTCTATGGTCAAAAAGCCCTTTGGAACGATCCAGAACCGGTTTATTTTGGATTTAAAATAACTCCTATATCTTCTGAAATTGGATTATATAATTACTCCTCCTTAAAGCCTTGCGAGTCATTTTCACAGTATTATAATGAGCTAATCAATATTTCCTTAAGTTATAATACAACAGAAGGTGATAATTTTCTTGCAGCAGAAGGTATATCCTATTCATGGAATTATGGCTCTGGAACTCTTGCCTCTAATGAAATTAAAGGTCATCCTGAATATGCCGGATATTACTACTTCACTTTAGATACGTCATTGGTGTCAAATATTGGAGCATATCCAATCGATATAGAGATATCAAAAGAGAATTACACTACTAAAAGTATTTATTTCAATTTGGAAATAAAGTCGAGGCCAACTATCGTAAATAATTCAATTGATACCTCCTATTCGCCCGTATTAGACATATTGGAGGCCAGAAACTTCACGCTGGAATATAATGATACCTTGAGTTCCGAAAGAGTAGGTGGATGCGAAGTAAAGTATTACAACTGGTGGAAACTCGATGAAAATGGTGAAAGATCAAGCGTTGCAGGTGAATATGCTACTAATGTCGAAAACATTACCGAAACCGCGGATCATCTCTATATTATCGATTTCCATACGGAAGGAAAGCCGTTGGGCACCTATGAACTTATCGTCCACTTACAGAAGAATAACTATCAACAACAGCTTATATTTTTCTCAATAACTATTAAAAGACGCACGTTTAGCCTCGATGAACAGATCCCCAGCTTAATAAGCGTTGAGCAAAGTGGCTCCATTGGCTTGCAGATTTCGCTTACCGACACATCTGCTGGGAGGTCAGGGAAATTAAAAGATGCCACGTTGGTCTTAACCATCGATGGGCAAACCTACGATGTCGAAGATTCCGATGACGACGGAACTTATGAGGTCTCAATTCCCGCAAGCCAATATCAGACATTCTTTGCACCAAAAACATTAGCATGTAAGTTAACGATTTCCAAAGCCAATTATGAAACACAAGAGATTGATTTCAGTGTGACCGTCGGTATGGTGAGCGTGGGACCGATCCCGCTCTTTTACCTTATCCTCGGTGTGGTATTTTCTGTTGCGCTGGTTGGCTCATTAGGCACCTATCGCTACATCCAAGTGGCCAGGATCCCCGAGTTCGTCAAGCGAACCCGCAAGATCAAGAAGGAGATCAAGGGTCGAAAGGATATCTCTGATAAGCACCTCTACCAGAGCAAGGAAGAATTTATTGCCGAGTGGTACGGGGACGAATGGGAGGAACTCGACTTATCGATCGAGAAGTCCTTAGGGCTTGGAAAAGGTTCATTAAAGTCTCTTGATAAAAAACAACCGGGAGGAGGTGCCCAGTAAAATGCCCGTTGGATTGGTCATTATGCGCTGGAACG
>CAZDJH010000251.1:0-6227 GCA_964505645.1 uncultured archaeon
AAAATAGATCTTTTGTGGATATAATTAAATATCAATACGGCGGCATTGAAACTAAACCATTAGACATTAAAGTAAGTAATGAAGCTACTTGGAGCAGATATCTTCCAAATAACGGGGGCGGCCATGTTCAAGTTGAATATAATAGTAATACGTTAATTTTAACGATAATATTTAATAGTGAGATTATTAACGGAAAACAAAAAATATTGGCCCGTAGGTTAAATAATAAGATTGAAACCACTCTTCGGGATATTTTACACGGAGATTTTATACGAAATAAAATAGAAATCCAATTTCCTACTAATTATCTTGGGCCTCAATTATTAGATAGGTTAATAATGCTTGTAAAGGAAGAAAATTAAGTTAAAACTAAAATTTACTAAAAGTTTAACATTAAGAAATATCTCCTAAAGTTAAAGCTATCACTCCTATGCGATCTAAAATAATTCCTAATAGACTTAAAATATAAATCCTATTATTATCCTTAATGAAATTTAAAAAATAATAACCCTTGTTTCCCATCTTGTATCAAATTGGCTATTCATAGAAATTAGTTTTCTAAAGATGAGAAGAACTATTAGAAACTAAGATTTAATATTTAGAAATAAATTAGTTTCCCTTTCTGAAATGACAGAGTCTCATGAGATAGTGAATAAAGTTTAAATATGAATAATTTTTATATATTATTATTCAAATTATATTACTAATAAAAAATTCAAAAATAAAAAAATCTTTTTAGTTTCACAAAAAAGAAAAAATTAAGGGATTTAAAATGAATTATCAAGAAATTTTCAATCGAGCAAGTTATACTGCGATAAAATCCAATAAAGATAAGGTTAGGGGGAACCAAATCAACCAGCTTTTAAGCCTTGTGAACGCACCATTTACAAAGAAGGTCGACGATACGATCATGCTTTTAATGGCATTTGTCTCAAGGCAGGCAATCCGACGATTATTTGGCAAGGAATCTTCGGATTCTCTAATCAATGTATTAAAGGATTTTAAAGAAGACTCCGACTTGAGCGATAAGGAAAAACTAAAGCAAGTAAAAGAGTTTTTAGGGCTTTTAAAATGGTTTTTCGAAGTTGCGGACAATGTAAGAGTAGATTGGAATGCGAAAGAGGATAGAGGTTTCGAATCTATCATTAACTCTTTTCAAATTTGGGCATCCAAGAAATCAAAAAGATATTAATAAATGGAGGTAAAAATTGTATGACAAATGCAGACTTAGATAAATTAATAAGTCGATATATAATAAAAGGAATAATAAAAAACACGACCCAACTGCATGTAGGAACTGGTGAGGCGGAAACAGAATTCACTCCAATAGATAATCCCCTAATTCGCATAAAAATCAATCATGAAGATATTCCCTATATTCCGGGAAGTTCGTTAAAAGGAATTCTAAGAACGGAGGTCGAAAAATATTATCGTGCTATTGGTAAAGATGTTTGCTATCCATACAACCACAATAGCCATTGCAATAGGGGGAATATTGATGAACTCTGTCCAGCTTGCCAAATATTTGGTTCTCAACAAATTAGTTCACATTTCATAGTTTCAGATGCGATACTACAGGATACCGAAGAATATCCATTTCCGGGTATCAAAATCAAGCCGGGTAATGCGATAAACCGAATAACAGGAGTTGCTCAGCACGGTGCTCTTTATCAAGTTGAAACGATACAGCCGGGAGGGTGTTTTAAAATGACGATTCAAATTAATAATATTGACCTACGAGATGATTCAAGCGAACTAACTAAGGGAGTAAAATATTTATTGCGTCAATTAAAGGAAGGATGGCTTCAAGTTGGTGGAAAGAGATCCAGCGGCTTGGGCCAGATAGAATTAATTGAAGCTCAAGTAACGGAAATAAAACCAGAACATTTAGAGTCTTTAACATTCCCAACATATCCCATTGGAGAACTAATTTAGGTGGTTGATAATATGAACAGCTATCTCAGTCATGATACTTTAATGAGGAGATTTAAAGTATATGGACGATTAAGAACGGATGATCGAATACATATTGGCACTGGAGATTATGGAGATATGGTTTTTGAAGATGCCGACTCTCTTCAGATTAAAATCACAAAGGATGGGCTGGAGTTCCCTTATATTCCAGGGTCGTCGCTTAAGGGAGTTTTTAGGTCATCAGTAGAAGGGATATTGCATTCTGTAAATAAAAACGTGTGTTTATTACAGAGAAATTCAAAATGTTTTAATTTAAGGAAAACGCTAGGAAATTTATCCAGGAATCATAATAAAGCCAAAATTATAAAGAAATTAAGGGATCTATGTTTTGCGTGTAAAATATTCGGGGGGCATGGTTATGCGAGCCATGTTTTTTTTTCCGAGAGTTATCCTTTAAGCAAAGATTCAGTTTCATTTGATATATCACCGGGTATCGCTATAAATCGAATTGATGGGACTACAATGAGGAGAGCTTTGTTTTCTTTTGAACATATTAATCCCAATTCTGAATTTTCATTTGAAATTAGAATAAAAAATTTACCGAACTTTCTCTTTGGCATCCTTATGCAGGTCATCTACTTAATAAACCGTGGAGTTATACTAATCGGAGGTAAAAAACGAGCAGGGCTAGGAAAGGTTTTCATAATTTTAGACGGCTTAACCTTTGAACAATTTGCAATAAACACATCTGCTCAGAAGAACGATTCTCACAAAATTAATCTCGAATTTGAAAGAATAGGAGAAATATCTCAAAAGGGGATCAAGATTGAAAAATTACAAGAAGTGGGGGTAGGTGATGTTGATATCTTGATACCCATCTCAGAGTTAAAGGGTAAGAACGAAGAGGATTTCTCTAATAATTTAATAAAATACACAATGGAGGCTTGGAAAAGATATGCCACATCTTCGTAAAGAGCGTCAAAGCACTCGCATCCTATTTGATAAGGGATTTTATCAAATTAAAGTAGAATTAACAGTCGAGAAAAATAATTATGTGTATATAGGAAGTTCCAAAGATGAATTAACAAGAATTCCAGAAGATTTATTACACCAAGAAGGGAATTTAGAGGAGAAAATAAGGACGATCGGTGAGATGATAAACCCCTTGAATTCAACGGTTTTGATGGATGGAATACCTTATATTCCGGGTTCCACCCTTAAGGGTATGATACGATTCCGGCTCGAACATTCACTTAAACCTGATACAAGCGGTAGATTAACCTCTTGTTTCATAAAACAGGGTCCCCCGGGGCCAAAGGACGAGATACAGCATTTTTTAAAGAAGTTTGGTTATTGGCCGAATATTCCCGCCACGCGTCCAAATGAGAAAACCGGATACGATTATAAAAGGAAAAAAATGCCAGACCGCTTTTGTAAGGTCTGTGATCTATTTGGAAACCAAGTCATCGCCTCCCGTATTACATTTAGCGACGCAAAAATGGCTGATCCAACCGAACCCATTATTAAAAAAATACGAATTCGAGGAAATGACATAGAAAAAAAGGTCATTCCTCCGAAGGCCCAATTTATATTCACCATTAATATTAATAATGTATCGCGGGATGATCTTGCATTATTAATGTTGGGAATGAACTTACATAATGATGGTTCTTTATTGATGGGAATGCATAAGTATTCCCCAGCTAAAAATCCAAATGGGCACTTATTACAATTTGGAAGGATAAAATTAGAGATCTTGGAAATAATCGATATTTATAATGACCAACACGGATATGATGAGGCACATCTCAAAGACCCGGTAAATATCGGAGAATTTATCAAAGACAGGTGTCGATACTTACAGGATAATTTTGGAGATCAAATAAGAAATTTCAATGAAACTGAAACGGAGGGTTAAAGATGGAACAGAAAACATTGGAAGAGATAATTGAGGGCCTTCCCAAAAGGAATAGTTTTATCATTCTCATTGAGGACGATTTTTCGGAGGGGATTTATAGAATAGAACAGAACATTCAAGAACTGCCGAATCTGATCCGTTGTACAAGAGGATATTGTTGTATCCAAAATAATATTCCTTATTCGTTTTGGAACTTTAACCCTGACACCGAAAAGTATGAATACTATGAGGGTGGGCAAAGGAAAGAAGACCTATACCTTCACGACAAGGTGACGTTAAAATTGCAGCTAAATGATAATAAAATTCCATATAAGGAGGATAAGCCATAATGGAATCAGACAGGGACATATATGTTCGTGGTTATACCATTCCGGAATATGATCCGACATTACCGGATAAAGATTTTCGGGAGGTCTTAACCATAAGAAATGAAGCGGTGTTATTAATTGATTTTCTGAATCAGATTAAGGATTTTATGAGTACGGTCTTTGAAAAGCGCATTGAAAATGAGAACCAGTTAAAGAAATTTAATGACCTGTACTTGTTTTTAGTCTATCGGAGCCTTTCAAACACTTGGGAGGGGGTAGTGGAAGAGTGGATCAACAATAATTTTGAGAGAGATGCATCCTTTAATGAAAAATTTAAGCAAACTCAAAGTGCCGTAAATACCTTTTACAAAACGTTTCCAGCAGACTTTCGACCTGGACTAAACTCTTCTTCATTGTTAATCCATTCCTTAAGTACTTCGGTCTTTGCAACATGTCTATATATGGACGAACATGAAAAATTACTTCACCCCGAAGAGAATTCGCTTAACTTAGAACTCTTAAGAACGGCATCTTTATTTCATGAGATTGCTCGACCTGTTTCAAGGCAAGATTACTATTCGAAGAGTCAAGAAGTAATTAATGAGACATTTGGCGAGATCCTTTCAGAGGGGATTTTACAATCGATTACTAAAATTATTGAAAATATTCACAATCCAGAATCCAATGAACTAAGTAACTATTTAGAGCGCGGAATTGAAGTTGCATCTGCCAGAGGGCCCTTGGAGTACAAGATAAAAAGCATCTTGTCCCCTAAATTGCCCGATATTAACGAGGGGGGAAATTTTGACAGTTTAGAGTATTGGAAAAAGCATAAAGATAAGATAGAAGATCTAACAGAATTGTTTCTGGATAATTATAATAAGGATGAGTTTCAGCCCTCGTTGGACGACTTGGAATTCAGGGAGGAGGGTGAGCTTGCACTCATTCGGGGCGATGTACGGCATATACATGACTATATTGATCACGTCAACAGTTTTGCCGAATTGAGGCAATCGAGCAGTATTGTAGATTATGCTCTTTCGATTAAATTGGTGCGGGATCTATTAAACAATTCTCAGATAAGAATACTCCCGGAACACATAATATATAGTAGTGGAGGCAATATCTTATTGTTTTCCCCCGGAAAAAATAAAAATCAAATAGTTACTTATTTGGAAAACCGATTCCCAAAACTTACCATGGAGGGTCTTTCCTTACATGCTGAGGGAGTCTTTTTTGAAAGCACGACCAAAAGGTCCTTCGGGGAATTATACGGTACGCTGGCGATAAAAGTGGGAGCAAGGAAAAACAAAATCCATTTCCAAAAGGAGAACACGTTTTTTTACGGTTCTTTAAGACTCTGTGACTCATGTAAACGCAGACCCGCTCAAGAAACCGTAATAAAAGGTTCTGGTGAGGATCAAGAGGTATTATATTACTGCCGTCCTTGCAAATATAAGTTTGATCTGAAAGGAGGTACTTTGGGTGGTGAAATACAGAAGTTCTCAATGAATTATTATTGGGACACCACCCTCGGTCAACGATATCCCCGAGAATTAAGACATAGAAATTGGAAGGATATCAGTGATCGTATCATGGAATTCATTGCGGGAGTGCCTTTCGAGGATATCGACAAGGAAAAAGGCTATTCTGACGAATTTGAGTCTCAATCATTTGATCCATATCGGCTAGCAGTAATTAATGCGGATGGAAACTTGATCGGAGAATTTATCGCTAAGTCGATAACACTTTCCGATCTTTTTACCAGAATAATCCACACCTCTAATACAATGATTCAAATATTGGACGATCTTCATAAAAAGTTAGATCAGTACCTAATGGGATATGATTTAATCCAAGATCATATCAGATTGGATTTAGGAAAAATTTATATCGGGGGGGATGATATTTTGCTCTTAGTCCCCGGTTATCTCTCAATTCCAATAATATTAACAATTACCAAGGAATTCTACAAGAGGATGGGCGGGAAAACTGCTCTCTCCACGGGAGTTTTTCTTTGTCCGCCCAAGTACCCTATTTGGACGGCGATTTCAACAGCAAGGAAATTATTAGATGATAATGCGAAG
>CAZDJH010000252.1:0-3911 GCA_964505645.1 uncultured archaeon
TATTGTATATATACTAGGGTAGCATAGAACATAGCTTCAACTCGAAGATTGAAACTCTTCAAACTTTCTATCTGTTTTTTCAGTTCTCTTGGTAGCATAGAACATAGCTTCAACTCGAAGATTGAAACTTTCAACAATGTTTCCGATACTGATCTTGTCTTCCATAGTAGCATAGAACATAGCTTCAACTCGAAGATTGAAACGTAAATTAGCATTATTTTTCTTTTATTCATTTAAATGTAGCATAGAACATAGCTTCAACTCGAAGATTGAAACGCTGATGAGCCAGTAGTAGTTATGTCTTCAACTACTAGTAGCATAGAACATAGCTTCAACTCGAAGATTGAAACATTTCTATAAACTGTATACGTCTCTGAATTATTATCGTAGCATAGAACATAGCTTCAACTCGAAGATTGAAACGGTTTTTTCCCAATCCTTAACAACTTTTAAGTCAGAAGGTAGCATAGAACATAGCTTCAACTCGAAGATTGAAACTTTTTTACTTCTATTTCCCGACCTGCAATTTTGAACGTAGCATAGAACATAGCTTCAACTCGAAGATTGAAACACATCATCCCGACAAGTACCAAAATTGCGAACTCTTGTAGCATAGAACATAGCTTCAACTCGAAGATTGAAACTATAAATATCAAAAGTTTAAGTTAAATAAAAAAACATGTAGCATAGAACATAGCTTCAACTCGAAGATTGAAACATTCTATTCCGTATATTATCAACATGACCAGCATCGTAGCATAGAACATAGCTTCAACTCGAAGATTGAAACATTTAAAACGGCTCCGGTCAACTTTCTCCCTTTTCGTAGCATAGAACATAGCTTCAACTCGAAGATTGAAACATTGGTATCTCTATGTTCACACATTCTTTTCTCCTATTGTAGCATAGAACATAGCTTCAACTCGAAGATTGAAACAATAAAAAAGATTATTTAGATTGGATCATTTTTACCGTAGCATAGAACATAGCTTCAACTCGAAGATTGAAACATTATGATTGCTGTTGAAATTATTGCGATGGCAGGGTAGCATAGAACATAGCTTCAACTCGAAGATTGAAACGACAAGAAAAAGAATACTATAAAACATCCGATTAAGAATTGTAGCATAGAACATAGCTTCAACTCGAAGATTGAAATATAGTTAGGAGTAGAATTTGAGCAACATTTAAAATAGCGATTGTCAATTCTCACTATCACATGAGAACATTTAAAAGGGTGCGTTATTATTAATAAAATATGGAATCATTTTTCTTACCTCAAAAAAAGGCAAAAACGGATGATAATGATGGGGATGAGGAGGAAATTGGAGGAAGCATCGGGGATAAGATCAGAAAAGACTGGGAGGACGTTAAGTTCCTCATGGAATCGGTAGATCTGGAGCATATCAATAAAAATGTCTCGGTAATAATTAAAGTAATACGAGAGATATTAAAAGTGATAGATACCGAGATAAAAGAGGCGCTCCATTACGCATTATTGAAAGGGTTAATAGAGGACACGGCGGGATCGGTGTCGGCTCAGAGGAGAGTTCTACAAATATTTTGTAAGGATTTTACCCTTTATAACGATTCCAAAATTTGAATCCATCGTAATAGTTTTCCACACCGGTACATAAGGGTAACTTTTGGACCTTTAGGATATTAAATTAGCAGTTGTTAGGTTAGAAAGAAATATTAATTTGTTTTACTTTAGAGGTTAGAGGTTTTTTAAAGATAACTTCCTTGGAGTTATAAAGATTTTTTTCCATTTAAAAAGGTTATTAAATCGTTAGTTTCCATCTTTTGGAGCGAATATTTAGTATCTTGGTCAAGATTCTCCGAAAAGTTTCTAAATTGTATCTATAAATTAAAAACATAATATCTTCTTATCTAACCCTCTAAAAACCTTAGATAGAATGAATATTTTATTGTGTATGTTTATGTCGCTATGATCTCATTGTTTTCCCTTTGAAGGAAAATTTCCAATAAAGTAATATAATCCTACCATAGTGAGAAGTGCCATTGGCACGATTATTAAGAGTGGATAACCGGGAATTTGATCAGATGATGTTTCTTTAACAAGCTCGATACTTTCAGAGCCTACATTTCCCGCAGTATCATTGGCATAAAACGTTAACTCAACTGTTCCATCGGGTAAAGATCCCCATTCTCCTTCATTGAGTGTACCGTTAGTTGTAAAGGTAATATTCTTGGCTCCATTTAATGAATACCACATTTTATCGGGATTTGAATCATTAACCCTCACGATAAAACTCGGCGCGGCTGGGCCTACATTTTCTCCCTGATTCGGACTTATAATTATGATATTTGGGGCTATTGTATCTTTTATAATATTAACAGTATCCGATGCAACATTGCCGGCGGTGTCATTGGCATAAAATGTGATTTTTATTATTCCATCGGGTAAAGATCCCCATTCTCCTTCATTGAGAGTACCGTTAGTTGTAAAGGTAATATTCTTGGCTCCATTTAATGAATACCACATTTTATCGGGATTTGAATCATTAACCCTCACGATAAAACTCGGCGCGGCTGGGCCTACATTTTCTCCCTGATTCGGACTTATAATTATGATATTTGGGGCTATTGTATCTTTTATAATATTAACAGTATCCGATGCAACATTGCCGGCGGTGTCATTGGCATAAAATGTGATTTTTATTATTCCATCGGGTAAAGATCCCCATTCTCCTTCATTGAGAGTACCGTTAGTTGTAAAGGTAATATTCTTGGCTCCATTTAATGAATACCATGTTGTATCAAGTTTTGGAACTGTGACTTCAATCGTAAAATTCGGTGGTATTAATCCAAAACCTTTCCCAAGCAAGGGTTTAATAATATTCACATAACTATATCGGGCAAGGAATGCATCATAATCTCCCGCACCGAAACTTTTGGTGCCACCCGTAATATATATATCACCGAAACCGCCAGTCGCAATGCTAATTGCTTTATCGTCATTGGTCCCGCCCCAGGTGGTGTTCCATTGTTGAATCCCCGACCCATTGTATTTTACAAGGAGGGCATCGTGACCCCCTGCACCAGAATCTTTAGTGGAACTTGCGATATAGAGGTTCCCATAATAATCTGTTGCAAGTCCACCTCCGGATATTTGAGTAATGTTCCACTGTTGACTCCCTGAATTATTATATTTTGCGAGGATACTAATACCATACCCAGAGCTAACTGAGTAACTCTTAATTCCTGTTATATAAATATTATCGGAATTATCAATTGCAATGCTCCTTCCATAATCACGATCGCTACTGCCCCAAGTGGTGTACCACTGCTCGGCTCCAGATTCATTATATTGGAGAAGGAACCCATCATAACTTCCTGCACCGAAGCTGGTAGTATGTCCCGTAATATAAATGTTATTAGAATTTCCCATCGCTATTCCCGTTGCGATATCGGCATAACCCCCTCCCCATGTAGAGTTCCATTGCTGAGTTCCCGAGGGAGTATATTTAGCAATAAAAACGGCGCAAACCCCCGGACCGAAGCTATTCGTGTGTCCTGCGAGATAAATATTATTGCCGCCGTCTATTGCAACCATTCCTCCATATTCCTTATCACTACCACCCCAAGTAATATTCCATTGCTGAACCCCCGTATTGTCGTATTTGACAAGAAAGGCGTCAGTATCTCCAGCACCAAAACTATTGGTTTCTCCCGAAACATAAATATTGCCAAAATTGTCAACTACAACTCCTAATCCATAATCATAATCATCGCCACCCCAAGTAATATTCCATTGCTGAACCCCCGTACTGTCGTATTTGACAAGAAAGGCGTCAGTATCTCCAGCACCAAAACTTTCTGTAGAGCCCGTAATATAAATATTGCCAAAATTGTCAACTACAACTCCTAATCCATAATCATAATCATCG
>CAZDJH010000252.1:4011-6226 GCA_964505645.1 uncultured archaeon
CCACCCCATGTAAAGTTCCAATTCTTCTTTTTGGGCCCCGAAACTCCTATTGGTGTTTTTATTTCATTTCTAGTGGGTTTTACTTGGGCATTCCACATAATAAATCCTCCAATTTGAATTGAGAGTACAAAAATTAAAGCGATCGATGAAATAAATATCTTTTTATTCATTATTTTTTTTCAGACTTTTAAAGTTTTTTTTCTTTTAAACTATAAATCTTAATTTGAAATATTACCCTCTTTAATAGAGGTTAAGATATTTTAAAGTTTACACTCTTTTTGGTAGAAGAATATTAATCCCATGATGCTAGTAAATGCTAGCGGCATGAATATAAACAATAAATACCCGGGAATCTCATTTCCTCCATTTTCAGCGGGTGTTTCTTTTTTAACGATAATGGTTTCCGTTGCGGTATAACCCAAGGTATCATTTGCATAAAAAGTAATTGCGACTGACCCATCGGGTTGTGACGCCCATGCTGATTGGTTGATAATTCCATTAGAAGAAAAGGTAATACTCTGTCCATTGTTTAGGGAATACCATGTACTCTTAAGAGTGAGGTCGGAAATTTCGACATTATACGTAGGGGCATCGGAACCGAAAACCTCATCCATGCTGGGAGAGATGATATTCATCGTCGGAGGGGTTGTGTCTTTTATTATTTCGACGCATTCACTATCTGTATTCCCCGAGACGTCATTCGCGTAGAACGATATCGTGATAGAACCGTCCTCTAAAGAAGCCCACTCGGCTGGATTGATTGTTCCATTTTCGGTAAAGGTGATCTCACCCCCATCATTTAACGTGTACCATGAGCAATTGAGGGCGGGATGAGTAATTCTTACCGTATAGTTTGGAGCATTCACACCAAACGCAGTATCAGCTTCCGGAGAAATGATATCTATGTGTATAGGGAGCCTATATTTAGCAATAAAAAAATCAAGGTCTGATTGACCTACAATATATATATTGCCAAGCCCGTCTGCCGCAACATCATATCCAACATCACGATCGCTGCTACCCCAAATCTCAGCACACTGTTTTGCCCCCGAACTATTATACTTTAAAAGGAACGTATCGTAGTCTCCAGCACCGAAGCTCTCCGTCTCTCCTACGATTAATATATTGCCCAGTCCGTCCGTTGCTATACCAGATGCCCATTCACGATCGCTGCCACCCCACGTAGTATTCCACAGCTTTTTCCCAGAACTGCTATACTTGGCAAGGAATATATCACTAATTTTTGCACCAAAACTTTTAGTAAAACCAGTAATATAAATATCATCGTTCTCGTCCACCGCGACACCAAAACCTCGATCATAATCGCTGCCACCCCACGTAGTATTCCATAGCCTTTTCCCAGAACTGCTATACTTGGCAAGGAATATATCAGTAATTCCCGCACCAAAACTTTCTGTAGAGCCCGTAATATAAATATCATTGTTTTTGTCCACCGAAATACCTACACCATGGTCATTATCATTCCCCCCCCACGTAGTATTCCATAAATTTGTCCCCGAGCTATTGTACTTGGCAAGGAACATATCACGACTTCCCGCACCAAAACTTTCTGTAGAGCCCGTAATATAAATATCATCGTTCTCGTCCACCGCGACACCATACCCCCGATCAAAATCACTGCCACCCCAAATCTCAACCCATTGCAATGCCCCCGAACTATTATACTTGGCAAGGAACGCATTTCTAGCTCTAAAATAACTGTCTGTCCTACCCGTAATATAAATATTACCTGCACTATCTATTGCCACATCAGATCCACAATCTGGCATATTGCCACCCCATGTAGTATCCCATTGTAGAACTCCTGAATCGCTGTATTTGGCAAGATACATATCACAACCTTGATGGGTACAAGTATCCGTCCCCCCAACGACATAGAGGAACCCAGCCCCATCTAAAATAATACCATTAATACTTTCGTAATCATAATAATCCCCCCATATGACATTCCATTGCTGAACTTCCGAGCAGCGGTCCTCATTCCCAGCGAGAGACAGGGGTAAGTTTGGCACATTTTTATTTTGAAACCCCCCGAGTATTTCAATTCCCCCTAAAAGAACTCCTGTTGTAATAATAGAAGAAAGAATTAACACCCCTCCGATATAAATCGCGAACAATTCGGTTCTTTTCATTTCATTCCTCTCATTTTTCTTTTCTACATAATGTTTTCATTTAGTCAATATCTTTATTATCT
>CAZDJH010000253.1:0-4119 GCA_964505645.1 uncultured archaeon
GAAATTCATCCCCTACATAAATGTAGGGGACTTCTTTCGCAGTCAGTTAAAAATATATCAACTTTGTTGGGAACGCATTGGATTGATATAAATTAAAGGATATAAAAAAACCTACTAATAAAATTATATTCATATAAAAAATGCTAAACATTAATTTAAGAATAATCTCTATAGATACTATATTTATAAGAAATAAACATCTAAATTTGGGAACATAGTGGTATTCCGACTAAAAATAACTGTAGAAGCAAAATTAGGGAACCATATTTGTCCCACAAACCCAAAATGGCTAAAATTATCGAAATTCCCTGGTCTGCATGGTACGGAGATGAAGATTTACAATTGGAATTTCCAGATTCATGGCAAATTGAGAAATTTGAGATTGTTAATTCCAAACCCATTAATGATACTGAGAAAATTAAAAAATCCTTGAACAATCCCATTAATTCAAAACCTCTGGGTGAAATAAGTAGAAATAAGGAAACCGCGGTAATTGTCATTGATGATATTTCTCGCCCGACTAAGGCAGAACGCATCTTGAAGAACATCTTGGAAATATTAAACCAAAGTGGAATTAAAGATGAAAATATTACTCTCATATTTGCAATAGGCGCCCATCGGCCAATGAACCGAATTGATTTTATTAAAAAGGTTGGCTCAGAGATTGTCGAGAGATTGAACATTGAAAACCATCATCCTTATGAAAACCTTATAAATTTGGGAGAATCGAGCCTTGGAACCCCCATTTTATTAAATAAAACATATTACGAGGCAGATATAAAAATTGCATTAAGTTCAGTCCTCCCACATCCACTAGCGGGATTCGGAGGGGGAGCAAAAATTATCCTCCCTGGAATATGTGGAATTGAAACACTTGAGGCAAATCATAAAGCAGGAGTCCGGGGTATCGGGATTGGATGGGGTATCATTTCAGATTTAAGAAATGATATCGAAGATGTATGCAAAAAAGCGGGGCTTGATTTTAGTATAAATGTGGTGCCTACGATGAAGAGAAATACCGCGGGAATCTTCGCGGGTCATTATATCGACTCCCATAGGAAGGCAACTCAGTTTGCTAGGAAGATTTATGCTACAAAAGTTCCGCAGCATGTAAAATCAGATATTTGTTTTCTTAACTTATATCCTGAAGATACAGAGTTAACCCAAGCAACTAAAGCTCTGAGTATAGTTTTAAGTACTACGAAGTTGGTAAGAAGGGGCGGTGCCGTTGTCTTTCTTACCGCCTCAACTGAGGGGAGAGGATACCATTCTTTATTGGCAGAAACAGGTTCTAGATTGTATGAGAATTGGGAACATACGATATTATGGAAGGCAGCGATAAGAAAAAATAACTTTGGGATATTTTCTCCGAATCTCAGCGAAGCCGACATTTTTCATTTTTATCCTGAGGATACCATATTTCACACAAAATTTAAAGATATGATCGAAAATCTGGAGGGTTTATATGGTAGAAGTCCTTATGCGGTTATATTTCCTTGTAGTATGCATCTTACAAGTTAAAAATATTAGTAAAAAGTTAGATTATAACTTATATATTGCCCCTTCTGCGGCTGATGAGACTAATTTTCTATATTTCTTTAAGGCTCTACTCTTGACTTTTCGCTCAATTAATTCCCATTCATCCAACCTTTCTTGGATTTTTTCCTCGGAAAGATTCACATTCAAGCTTTTCTTCTTTAGGTTGATATTTATAATATCGCCATTTTGAACAATCGCAATAGGGCCCCCCACGTATGCTTCTGGGCATACATGACCGATACAAGGGCCAGAAGTGGCCCCAGAAAATCGTCCATCCGTAATTAAGGCAACCCTATCTAGAGATTTTCTTAACATTAAAGTAGCTGTAAAAGCTAAAAGCTCAGGCATTCCGGGACCACCCTTAGGTCCTTCATTTCTTATAATAACAACAGACCCATTATTTATTCTTTTATCGACTAAAGCGTTGAGCGCTTCCTTTTCGGAATTAAAACATTGAGCGGGCCCTTCAAAAACAAACATATCTCTATTCTTTATAGCAGAATGTTTGATTACTGCACCCTCAGGGGCAAGATTCCCTTTTAAAATAATTATACCCCCCTCCTTATACACTGGATTATCTAATGATCTAATAACGTTATCATCTAATACCTTAACCCTCCTAATTTGTTTATTAATTGACCGTCCCGAAACCGTTAAGCAATCTAAATTCAAAAATTCCTTCAGTCTCTTCATTAGGGAAGGGATTCCTCCTGCTTTATATAAGTCTACGATTCCATAATCTCCAGAAGGAGAGATATTAGAAATCGTCGGAATTTTCTCGCTATAGTAATTAAATACTTCTAAATTAAAATCTATTCCCATTTCATTTACAATTGCCGGAATATGCAAAGCGGAATTGGTTGATCCCCCGAGTGCTAAATCAACGATTATTGCATTTTCCAATGATTTTTCGGTCATTATTTTTGAAGGTTTGATATCATTCTTTAATAGAGACAATATCTGTTTCCCAGAATTTTTAGCAATGACGGTTTTCATTCGGGTCACTGCTGGGGTGGTCGAAGCATTTGGTAGGGTCATACCAAAAGCCTCCATTACACATTGCATTGTATTCGCCGTCCCCATAATTTCACAAGCTCCATATGTGGCGCATGTGATACAATTTAATTTATGTAAGAAATCTCCATAATTGTTTTGTTCAATCCCCTCATAATCTGGCATAAATCTAATTTCGTAAAAATTTGGTCCTCCTGGAACGCATATAGTGGGGATATCCAACCGAGCAGCCGCCATTAAGACCGCTGGGTTTATTTTATCACATCCTGAGATTGTGACCATAGCATCTAATCTATGCGCCTCTACCATCAATTCGATTGAATCCGCTATAACTTCTCTTTGGGGCAAAATATATCTCATTCCCTCATTTCCATTTGCCCATCCGTCGCAAGGAGCTACTGTACAAAACTCTAAAGGAAAGCCTCCTGCCTCAGCAATTCCATACTTAACTGCTTCTGCCAATTGCTTAAAATGCATATGACCCGGATTCAATTCATTCCAAGTATTCACAACACCTATTAAGGGCTTTTTATCGATATCTTCATCTTGGAGCCCCGTACCCTTCATAATACCACGAGTGACATAATTAAAGGGGGTAGTTTTAATGTTTTCAAAGATCGTACTACTTCTCTTTTTTAGATTATTTTCTTGATTTGTCATAAAATAGAACCTCAATCCAAAATAAATTTTTAATTCTTGAGTTATTAAATTATTATTTTTTATGCTATTTTAAATCCATTATTTTGATTAAAAGGGTCGACCAAATCCTTTTATCCTTAAAATAATCCCCACATAATTTTATCCTTGGCACCTTCTCTTAGATCCCTTCCCTATAAAATGACAAGATCCGTGTTCGTTTTTTTCCCCGACGTGATAACAATTTCTCTAAGATTCATTCTTTTTTCCCATCTTTTTTTTGTGTGTTCCCCTACCGCAGCCCAAAAATATTTTTGCCGTTATTGTTATTGACAGTTTTTATAGCTCACTATCGGTTGTTAAAGAAAAACTTAAAGAAAAACTTAAAGAAAAACATCAAACCACTGATGCTGAGCGTTGTGTCAGGCTTAGGCTTGCTAGCTCCATTAATAAATGATGCTTTGTTTAAGAACGGACTAGCTCGCGGCAGCAGTTTAGTAATTACTCAAGCAAGTTCTGCTTGGGAACTGTTAGCGATGGTTCTTACGCGCTATCAAGCACACCTTTCGCCGGCATTTTTAGTGGGAGGATGGGTTGATACTCTCAGACATGGTACAGCATGCCACGGAGTTTTTTTGTACACCGTGGCATTTTTTATACTGGTGGGAGTAGCTGCTTTGCTCAAGGGGGTCATAGTAAAGAACCGCTCTTCCTTGATTTGGCTTAAAATCTGTGTTGTCTGGATAATGCTTGGCTTGCTGCCGGCAGTATTGGGTAATCAGTATCCTCAAGCTAATCGAGCCTTATTAGCGCTGCCGGGATTTATCTGGCTGGCGACAGCAGGTCTTGATGCTACACTCAACTTCTTGTGTAGCTTGCAAAAAAAACTCTCTGCTAAATTTTTGACATTACTATTACTGTTGCTGATGG
>CAZDJH010000253.1:4129-6220 GCA_964505645.1 uncultured archaeon
CTGCTAATTTTGTACTATATCTTAATCATTACTACACCGAGTTTGCTCAAGCCTCAGCCGATGATTTTATGGAGGGCTACTTGCAGGCTGCAGAACTTGCCTATCAGTATGAGCTTGGAACTGATGACAAGCCGGAGGTTGAGCAGATTTTATTTTCAAACCAGTATGGTCAGGCTTATATCTACTTGTTATTTGTTAGGCAAACTAATCCAATTTGGTATCAAGGTGGCTCATTAGTTAAGTATAAATTTTTAGATGCGGTTGATGACTCCACACTTAATAAAAACAACGCTTTAGTTGTTGCTACTGATCAGGATTTAATTACCACTCAAAACACAGTGCATGAAATTGTCAGTCAGGGGGGTGAGACTAGATTTAAACTATATTTAACCAATCACATCGAATAAAATAAGTTCATTATGATTAAAATTGAACAGCAACTTACTGATTTTATTGCATTGATACCTGATGTTGATCGCAGTGAGATAAGTTTAGAGCACCCGCCTGATTCATCGTTGGGTCACTACTCTACAAATATTGCAATGAAAAAGTTCAGCGTTCTTGATGCGGAAGATAAACTCAAATTACAACTTAATTCCCCTAGAGATTTAGCTGCCTATTTTAGAAACCTTTTGTTAAATAAGCTTAATGAAACTGGACAACTGCAACAGCAACTCGCAAAGATTGAGGTAGCAGGACCAGGGTTTATCAACTTCTATCTCACTCAACAGTTTTTTCAGGACTCGCTACAACAGATTCTGCAGGATCCTGACTTTGGATCCTCAAAAATAAAGAAAGGTAGGGTTTGGGAGCTGGAACACACCTCGCCCAATCCAAATAAAGCGATGCATATTGGGCACTTAAGAAACAACTTGGTTGGTATGGCTGTGGGAAGATTATGGGAAAAGATCGGTGTTAAGGTTATTTATGAAGCAGTCGACAACAACCGTGGTATAGCAATCGCAAAGCTGATGTGGGGTTTTCTTAAATTTGCTCGCAAAGATGAGTCTGTGCCAGCTTCTTTAGAGTACTGGCAGCAACATCAAAATCAGTGGCACACCCCAAAAACTAAACAACAGCGACCTGATAGATTTGTTGACGAGCTGTACGTAAAGGGTTCGGCTGATTTTAAGAAAGATCAGCAGGTTGAAAAAAAGGTAAGACAGTTGGTGGCTGACTGGGAAAATAATGATGAGGTTGTTTGGGGTTTATGGCAACACGTTTTGGAGTTTAGTTATCAAGGTCAGAGGCGAACTTTGTCGCGGCTTGGCAACCGATGGGATCATGTTTGGCATGAGCATGAGTATTATCAGCAGGGTAAAGATTTAGTTAAGCAGGGGTTGGAAGATGGAGTTTTTCGTCAGATTGAAGATGGAGCAGTTGTAACAAACTTGGAGGAGTTTGGATTGCCAGATACAGTTGTGCAAAAGTCTGATGGCACGGCACTCTACATCACTCAAGATTTAGCTCTTACCAAGCTGAAGGTTGAGAAGTATCATGCAGATCGCTATTTTTGGGTGGTTGGCCCTGAGCAGCAGTTGGCACTGCAGCAGTTTTTTGCTGTTTGTAGGCAGCTGGGGATCATTGATCAGGAAGAGTTAAAGCATTTAAGCTATGGCTACATGAGCATAAAAGGTCAAGGTAAAATGAGTTCAAGATTGGGTAATGTGATGTATATTGATGATTTGTTAGATCAGGCTGTTAAGAAAGCTCGCAGCTTAATTAAAAATGAGTCATTGTCTGATCAACAAAAAGACCAGATAGCCCAACAGGTGGGGATTGGTGCGGTTAAGCATGCGGTGCTTAAGGTGTCTCGAAATAAGGATATGCTTTTTGATGAAAACCAGGCTCTTTCTCTTGAGGGTCAATCTGGTCCATATCTTCAGTATACTTATGCCAGAGCTCGATCAGTTTTGTTTAAGAGTGAATGTGGACTAAAAAAACTTCAGCAAAAGTTGAGCCAACTCGGTCAAGTTCAAACATCTGCTCAGTCCCAGTCAATTCTTGAAAAGATTTATCAATATCCTGCCATTCTTGAGCAGGCGGCTTTAAGTTTTGAGCCTAGTTTGTTAGCTACTTATTTATATGAAT
>CAZDJH010000254.1:0-6211 GCA_964505645.1 uncultured archaeon
ATCATATGTGTCTTCTAATGGGGGTGGTTAAAAAAATACTCGGTACTGTAAAGGTGTGTGCCTTCTCGCATTAAAAAGGTAAAATATTCATTGCTTGAAATAATTGAAGCATGCATCGATATTGCATCTCATTTGGTATCTGTTTATAATTTCCAACGGCCCGAGATGTATGCAGAATTTTTTGATGTTTTAGGGAAAAATAAATTATTAAATGAAGATTTGAGCAATGATTTATCAGACATGGCAAGATTTAGAAATCTATTAGTTCATAGTTATGCTCAAGTGGATAATATAAAAGTTTTAAAGTATGTGAAGCAAGATTTAGATAACATTCGAGATTTTATAAAGGCGATTTTCACTCTCTTTTAGTTAAAGGATTTTTTAGTCATTCTAAATGTCCTATAAGATCAAAATTCCATACCAAATATTAGAAGCCGAAACAAAATTGACGGGTTATAGCGCAGCTGATCGAGACGATGATTTGGGAGATAAGAAAGCGTATTAAGGGATGGCTGACTTAATCAGAAGAGAGTTTTTTAACTTTAAGAAAAATTTAGTAATACATTTGTGGAAATTGAGTCTATTAAATATTCCAAAACAATTTTATAACACCTTTTTATTCGTTTAGCGACCTCATCCTTGAAAACTTGTAAATTAGAACAATGCCCCCAAAATGCTGCTTCGGGAGGGATTGAAGAAGGTTTATACTTGTTGTTTCTAATCTATGCTTATAACGGAAAGTAGAAACGTTATTGTAATCATAGCCATTTAATTTGTTCGCCCGTAAAATAAATGGTTCGTAGGTTGTATTTCTCGGCTAAATTCGATAGCGCAATTGTGACCAGTTTTGTCCCTCCGGTTAGGTCGCAAATAATTTCAAAGTCAAAAATATGTTCTTGTATTACTTGTTCTGCTTTGTCCTTGATTTTGACCATGTCCCCCTTCAGTTCCATTTCATAGTCAAACAGCTGAAATTCCGTATCAACATCGTATTTTTGTTTTAGGTCAGTTTCGTTAGCGGCATTTTCAAAATCCTGCTTAATTTGGGGGCTTGTTAAGAGGATATATTTTTTGGGTAAAATGCTTACGTCCTTTAATCCTTCCAATATATCGCGATAGAGACTAATATCCCCTATTCCGCCTATTAAGCAAATGGGAACCAAGGTTTCATATTTTTTCCGGAGGGGCTGGATCATTCGTTTGTTTAATTCATAATTTCCCCTTCCTTTTGTCCGTTCCAATAGGCCACCTTCCACCAATATATTGAGGTGGTAATCAGGTCGAGAGGTATCTTTACCCACCAACTCCTTAATCTCTTTATAATTGATGACATCTTGCTCTTCAAGAAACTTCCTTATTATGGTATCGCGGACGGGATTTTCTAAGACTTCAAATATTGACATGGTCATAAATCAATTCTTTTATTTATTCTTAAACTACAACATAATCTCATATAGGAATGAGGGTTTTTAAATATTTGCTTTTTAAATTATTATCTGCTAAACATAATTGAATTATAATTAAGACCTTTTTGCCTTTGAGCGCTTTAGTCAATCTGATAATGAAGAAGAACCAGATATTGTGTTTTTAGTTTTTACGACTTATATCCCTTCTTTTTTTGCCTTCGTTTGACCTTATAGGAAAAGATTTATCTTATATTCCCGATTCAATTTTGAGATATCTCAGAATATCTTTTTCGTTCAAAGAACTTTTGTATTATTAAAAATCTTGATTTTAATGAAAAAAAAAGATATGGATTTTTGTCTTTTGATTTGTATTGTCTTTTGGTTGTTGGTATATAATAGGAAGAAAGACTCATATTTATATCTTTGCGTTGATCATGTGTCAGATGTGAAAGTGGAGAGATCCACAAAGAACCAAGATATATATACTTATACTAGCTTCTATAATATTAGAGGGATTGCAATGAATAGTGAGATCTTGGTTAGTCTGATTAGGATCGATCATCATTTAAAGGATAATATTTAGGAGAGACTCATCTTATAGAGAATACTAGGATTAGATAATGAGAGAATATAGATTTTATATTGTTTCTTAATTATCATGATGTTTTAATCACTTTAATGCTTAATATAAGGATGGAAAGCTTTTCGTCTCAAAGGTTTCTGAGACTTCGTAATAGTTTTAAAAAGTATGAAAGATTAATTATTATTGTTGGATTAACCGCAGAACCTATAGTCTTGAGCATTTTGGCAAATAACCCCAGAGCGGTCTATTTTATTTATACAGAAAGATCAGAAAAGTATACTACCTCAGCGAAGATAAAGGAATTAAAAAGGATAAGATCGGATATTATACGATAAATAAGTGGTTTGAAGAATTGAAGACTAATGATAGGCTAGATTACTTCTCTCCAGAAATAGTCCCAAATCTATTAGTAGGGGAATTAAGAATGAAAAAAGATGAAGCCTGGTACTGGACCTATGACCTATTCAAAGCAAATATAATAATTCCAAAAAAAGAAAACCAAAAAGATTGAACTACCACGCCCTAAATAAAGAACGGTGCTTTCCCGCACTCTGGGAGGTAAAGCGGATTTCGGATTTTAAAAGCCTATTAAAATCAAAAATCAAAATTAAAAAACCAAGTCCCTCTTCTTTAAATTAAGAGTTCACAATTTCATTAAACTTTTCTTTTAAGTCTCGAAGCTTATTCTGGGAATCACGGGAATATTCAGAGGGGTTTATTTTTTTATGTTTCTCATAAAGTCTTTTTAATGAATTATTGTTTTTAAATATTGAAGTAGAGATTTCAAAATCCAACTGGGGAATCTTGATAACTTCAATTTTTTTTAGTTTTTCTAAAAGGTCTTCAACGATAGGGTTCAGACCGTTCCACGGATCGGAAATCGATGAGCAGTCATGTTCTTTGTAATATAGTTCTAACTCTTTCCAAAGAAGATAATAAAAATTAGAATACTTTTCACATTCGTTTTTCGTGGGAGGTTTAATAATTTCGTTTTTACCATTAGTATTAATTAACAATTCAATTATCTGTAAGTTGTAGACTTTATCTTCAACATTTGTAAAATTATATTTAATAAGCTCTATGGAGGGAGATTCAACAGGATGCTCTTTGATATAATCATCTGTAATCTCACTTTCTATCCCCCAAGTATCCTTTTTGACCAGTTCAATTTTAATAAGGTAAGGAAGATCCACCTCATCGATCTTAAGTATACATTCTCCGGGACTTAGCCTGGTAATAAACGGAATATGCTTATCTTCCAAAGCCAAAGAGTCTTTAAACGTGAGTACCTGGTCTATAGAGGGGAGCTTGTGGCAAATCTTAAGGTTAGTATTTGTAATTGCTGATCGAATTAATTCCTTAGGTTTCTGCTCGGAAATAATGAAAGCCTCTCCATAGGTCCTGATCTCGGCTAATATGTCGCTGAAGGTTTGTTGAGTCTTTGATTTTATAGACCTCTCAAACGGATCGGAGGCCATAGGCTCAAAAGAAATTAAACGGTGAGCCTCTTCAATTACCGTGACATGACGTAATTCTTTAGAGAACCCCTCATGTTGTTGATATAGATATAATTTTCTAAGAATTAGGTTGAATATTAAGGCTTTCTCGTTATCGCTCCCTAAATGATTAAGCTCAATTAATACCTTTTTGTGTAAGATATCTTGAAAACTAGGATTTGAGTGGGAAACCTTAAACATTTGACCTCTACTGCCCCTAATTAATGACCCAAACCTCGATTGGATGGAACCCTTAAATAGATCCCTATTCTCGGCGTCATAATCTAAGCAATCCACTTTAAGCTTCGAAAAATGGATAAACTCTTCCAATGTGGGAGTTCTTCCCCTCTTCTCATCGCTCCAGCCATTTACTTTGTATATATCATTTAAGCTACTATATAATATGTCCCGTAAGGGATGATAGATAAAAAAGGCGTTGGTAAATAATTCTATTAATTCATTTATCCATTGGCGATACGTTAAAAATGGGGGGACTTCAAAAAAGTTAACTTGTAAGGGGTTAACCTGTCTCTTCGTTGTATAAATCTCAAGGTCCTCGATATGATTTTTCAAGTGTCGATATTCATTTTTTACGGGTTCAATGATCAAAAATGGAGTGTTTTTCTTTTCATTTAGCTTTAATAATAAGTTAATTATCGTATTTGTCTTTCCCGAACCTGTAGAACCTGCCACTAAACAATGCTTTGTAAGGGAATTCCCGTTAATATAAAAAAGGTTCTGCTGGTCATAACCATCTTTGATAGAACCAATTTGAATAGGATTTTTAATACTGCTAAGCAACTCTTTTGGAAAATCTGTCTTGAATTTAGGGACATAGGAAACTTTTAAGTTATTTAATGAATTTGAAGGAAGGAAACTAAATAATCCCAGCATTTCTGAGGAAAGGAGCGTATTAAATAACTTGAAGTCGTTTGAGATTGTAGGTACTTGTCGCTGCACATTTATCAATTGAAACTTTTTTGGAAATTGGCTCAATAATCCATCCAAGCGCAAAATGCGGAGTGGAAACCAAAACTTCTTTTGAGATTTAATATTTAATTTAAGAAATGTATAAAATGAAGGAATGGTCTTGGATTGATAATTCGACTTTAGAATTGAATAGATTACATTATATGTACTTTCATTTTGTGCAAAAATGTAATTACATGTATTCCATAACCCATATGTCTTATTATTCCTAAAATATTGGAGGATATTGTGAAGGTTAAACAAATATTTTAACTTCATTGGCTTTATTCTGTTTATCCTTTTCCATTCGGGCCATTCCCGGGAATCTTTTTTAGTCATTAATTCTTCCATATTTAGGGGGAGGTCTTTTACGATTGAGCGAACTTCTGCTTCTATATCTTTGATGATGCCGTTTACCGATTCTCTATCTATAGACTTGCTTATAGTCATCCAACCCCATACATCGGGGTTGAGCGCATTTTCCAACTTTTTTAAGAGAGAATTAGGGACAGAATCGCTTGGAAATCCAATAAAGGCTCCAAAAAGCTTCTGTTTTTCAATGAAGCTTAAAATTGTCTCTAAATCATCTTCATCCACATCCGAAATTTCTATCCCGGGAAAATCTGCTTTTAACAACTTTCCTAAATGGGAAATCTTTACCTCAATTTTTTCATATACTTCCTTAATATCAGAAGTCGAATAAATCATCCCTAAATAAAAGACAATTCCGCTCTTATTATTAACGAGCAATCGGATAACGGTATTTTTAAAATAACTTAACCCCCTAAACATGCTCTTTAAATAAAAACTCTTTTCCTCTAAATCATCATCTTTGGAGATTCTAATCCCTTTAATCTTAATTAATTTTACCACCTGACATACAATTTTAGATTCTTTCTCTCTCTTAACTATAATTGCCTTCCCTTTTACAGTCGTTTGATAATTTAAAATATTATCAATAGTTCGTGGAGTTATCTCGTAATTTGTAATATTTTGCTCTATTAACTCAGAGAATCTCAATGAATTATTCATTAACTCGTCATAACCCATTTTCTTATTACTTTTATTGGGTTTGCCTCGAGGTAAAAAGACCATTTCTCCGGAATCCGACATAAAATAAACACGATTATTAACATCACCTGAAAAGTTAAGGATGTTCTCATTTAAAGTTAAATTGCTTGATGTAATATTGAAATAACTCTTATTATATTGATTGCTTATTTTTAATAGATGTTGTTCAAAAAGATTAGAAATGTTGGAATTAGAAACGGAACTAGAGGGGACACAATTTTCATCCAAATCCAATTCCCTATAACAGAAATTACATGAAACAAAGAATTTCTTGATCAAATCTTTATAGGGAAAGCTTTTATTCTCATAAAGAACATATATATCGGTGTTATTTCTTGAAAGGTTATATTGATTTTCTGACGTAAACAAGCGGGCGAACGCCTCAATCTCAGGAAAATACGATCGGATAATATCTCGGGTTTCCTTCACAAGACCTTCAGAACCTTTACCATCTTCGGCTTTAATAAGCTTTTCTAACTCTTGGATCTCTTTAAAGTCCTTCTTTTTAATAAAAATCACATGAGCTATATCTTTATCCGTCTTTTCAAGTTTAGTTTTTTCCAAAATCACTCCCCCCCTTTTAATTTATTTAATAGAGACTTTATTTTTCTATTTTTAATTTGGATTTTTATCATTATAGTTATAAAAAAGATATTCACCTATATAAATGTTCGCATGAGATATTG
>CAZDJH010000255.1:0-6211 GCA_964505645.1 uncultured archaeon
ACCGGGACGGTGAACACGGTAGTGGTCGACCTGGCACTTGCCGGTGATGACGGTATTATTTCATCGGTCAAAAACCTCCCTTAAAAGGTAAAAGAGTCGATATTCAATTTGACATTTCCTTTTTTAGGAATTTTTCAATTCCACATTCAATTTCATCCTATAATGCCATTAAATATAAAGGTCGAATACCGGATTTGGTTATTAATATTCTATCTAAGAGTACATATAAGGCGGATTTAAGTGAAAACGTGGATATTTGTAGGAATTTAAAAATCCCTGTTTATATACTTTTTAGCCCTTATAAAACTACAAGTAAAATTTATCACCCGCCCTTTCTACGTGCTAATATCTTACAAGAAAATGGCTCTTATATACAAAAAGAGCTCCACAATACTACTCTAAAAGAGGAAGAAAAAATCGAGAAAGATAATATTATAAAAATCAATCATGACTTACCTTTTCGAGTAGGATTGATGCAAATAAAAGAAAAACACGAAGGAGATCAACCACGTTTCCGTTTAATATTCATCGACAAATCTGAAAATAAAATCCTACCCACAGCAAGGCAACTTGCTAAAGAAAAGTATGAAAAAAGTGTAAGAGAAGTGAAAATGGAGGCGGAAGAGGCCAAAAAGGAGGCGGAAGAGGCCAAAAAGGAGGCGGAAGAGGCCAAAAAGGAGGCTACAAAGTCAGAAGAAAGGGCAGATAATCTTCTTGCAAAACTTAAACAATATAAAGATCGATTTGGTGAGTTGTAATATTCCTTCTATAAATTAATAATCTCAATTTTATCTTTTACTTTTTACTTTATTTCTAAGAAAGGAAAGATTTTCAGATATTTATACATAGTTTACGAAGATATAACCTTTTTATGAAAAGATATATATATTCGGATATAGATATTTAAAAGATGAGTGTTGAAGATGATACAAAAGTTGGTAAAAAAGGAGAGATCCTTCCAAAAAAGCCCTTAAGGGAACTTTCAGGAATCAAACCAGGAGATAGAGTGCTTATAGAAGCCAACCCAGGCAAATTAGTAATTAAAAAAATCTATTCTGCAGAAGAAGCTTTAAAAATGCCTATCATAGCTGAAGGATCTGCTGAGAGCATCGAAAAGGATATAAAACAAGAAGAAAAAATTCAAAAGAATTTGGCAAATGAAGAAAATTAATAAAACTGTTCTTGATATAACCTATGTTTTGCCTCTCTTTCGAATTAGGATTTAAATTAATCCTAACTTTAGAGAAAAGTTAAAAATAATATGGACAAGAAAATTAAAAGAGCTTGAATTATACCTTCCTTCAGTTTCTTTAATAGAAACAATGTATAAATTGTTAAGTGAATATAGGGATGATGAAAACTTCGACATTTTAAATAGATATCAATTGGTTCTTCCAACAGTTTTAAATTCTCCGGTTCTGATTTATAATCCGGAATTAGATGCAAAAGCGGGTTTAATTGCAGCAAAAATTAGACATTTCGGGCATCCCGATATTATGGAATGTTGGATTGCCGCAAGTGCTGCAGCATTAAATAGTGCCTTACTAACTGAAAATAAAGAATTAAAAGACATTTTATCATTGGTTCTTGAAACCAACATAATCGAAGTTTAGTCTTGGAGTGAATTTAATGATAAATGTTTGTAAAGTAAATTGATAATTTTTTCATAAACATTCGGAGATTTTTTTTGCCCCTAATAATCCTAAATACCTCTTAATTTTTAATTTTAGTGTTTAATCATTTTAGACCATCCAAACACGTATTTTCCACACTTTACGAGTTTCGGCATTTTTCCAACCGCAAACTATACAATTTAAAATTCTTCAATAACTTTAAAGCCGAGATCTCTTACAAAGCTCATTCCATTTGAGGCTTCATGGAGAATGTATGCCTTCTTGACGTATCCGAAATACGGTTCCGTAGAAAAAATATGAATTAAGTTGCCATTAAATAAGTTTGCATATCCCCCTCTTCGGGATTCATGGGAGCGTATGATGCGATTGGCGTTACTATGCCTTAAGAAATCTTTTACAACCTCTTGATTAAAAAAATAGATGTTTTCACCTCGATTCGAGGGCGTGAACCTCTTATCTTGTCCAATACGGGGGTCATTCCACCTCAGCTGCTCCAATATGGGATAAAATTTCAATAGTTCCTTGGGGGATCTAAACTTTTGCACCATTGCGCTATGGGGCTTTGGAATCTGTTCTATTTCTTGGATTTCTTTCAATTTTTGAGGTATGCCAGCATGAACTGCAATTGATCTAGAGGGGGTTATCGCCGCCAAGCTTAAATATTCATAAATTTCTTCCATTATACCTGCAATTTTTTTATATTCTATAGAAGGATATAAGGTGCTTAATTCATCCCGAAATCCATAATAATCATTTAAGCTAAGGTCTTCGTGATTTCCTCTCAATAAAATTACTCTTTCAGGCCAAGTTAACAATAGACATAATAAATAAATAAAATTGATTAAGGAATGCGGCCCTCTATCAACATAGTCCCCCAAGAATACTAATGAATCAACTTTCTTCTCCAAAAAAGGTTTTACAATGTGTAAGGTAGAGTTTAAAAATCCATGGGTGTCGCCCGCAATAACTATATCTTGGAATTCATCATTTAAAATAGCCAGATTTGAACGTTCCATTTCTTTATTAATAAAAAGAGTTTTGATCTCTCGGAAATCCTCAATTTCTACTGGCTCTCTTTCGACTTGGGCGAATTTAACTGGGTCTTCGACAATTTCGTGCACAATCTCTGGGATATCTGCTTCGGGGGACCTTATCAATGTCATTTTAAGAACACTTTTTTATATTTTAGTGCGGAAAATGTCTTTAATGGACTTTTCTTTCTGTTTCTCCTTATCCACGATATCACGCCAATTTGGCTCGATCACATCAAATGCTTCTTTTGCAACCTCTTTTAATTCTTCATTCTCAGAGGTAAGAAAATGCCCTATATATGCTAAGGCTCGTTTGTCTTTAATATGCATCAAACTTTCAATAATCGTGACAACCCGAAAAGTATCTGGCATCTCCTTGTTCATTTCTTCCTTTAACTTCTCAACAATGAGTACAGTGGCCTTCGGATTTCCAATTCGCCCTAATGCCTCGATAAGTCTGTTAATCACCATATATTCCTCTTCCTTTTTTAAAGCACGACACATTAGATTGACTGCCCTCGCATCTTGAAGAAATCCGAGATTACGGGCTGCATCCGCTCTGTCTTTCCATTCTTCGGCGTGAAATAAATTCCTAATCAAGGTGTTAAAATCAGTATCATCCCGAGGTTTATTATTATTATCACTCATATTGATCTATACTGATACGTTTCTGGCTACATTATAATTTACTTATTATGAATTATAAACAAGTAAAATAAAAAATTTAGATATTAAATTTATGGGTTTCCTCTTTTTTTAGAGATAAAATAACTAATCTTCTAATAGAGAATCCATATGATCAATTCGTTTTTGAAGTAAATCTAATGTACCAACATCTTCGCGGTGGAATAAATTTCCTTCAACGCAACCAACCCCTTGCTCAGCCGTTTCTTCTGCTTCCTCTAAGCTGTCCGCAATGCCTAAAATCCCCATCGCTCGGGAAGTGGTCGTGAAAATCTTATCGTTTCTTTTTTCTACTGAGGCATAGTAATACTTAGCACCGATATCCTTGAGTCTTCTTTGATTTATTTGTATCGGTTGGTTATCTTTCGGAGATTTTGGATAACCCTCTGGAGCTAAATATTTGCAGACGGTCGCTTTATTCTCATATTCGATTTCAATCTGGTCCAGATTGCCGTCGATAATGGCTTGACAAATTTCAACAAAGTTAGTCTTAAGTATGGGTAATATATTCATTGCTTCGGGATCTCCCAATCGGGCATTGAACTCTATGAGTTTATTTCCTGAAGAGGTTTTCATAAATTGTCCATATAAGAATCCCTTATATTTTACGCCTGTTTCTGCTTTGATTGCAGCAACCACGTTTTTCATATCACTTAATGCCTCATCGACATCTTTTTGATCTATAAACGGTAAAAGATGACTTTCCATCGAGTAACTTCCCATACCACCGGTATTTGGCCCCTCATCACCTTCATATGCCCTCTTGTGATCCTGAACAAGGGGACTTCCTATAATATTTTCTCCATCTACAAATGTTTGAAGGGTAAATTCTTCGCCTTCCAATTTTTCCTCTAGAATAAATCGCCTTTTTTGACTAGCTAAGTCTTTGCAATAGCTCAGCATATCCTCCTTCGAAAAGAGATGATCTCCAAAAACCTTTACACCTTTTCCTCCCGTAAGTCCATCTGGTTTAACTACTAAGTTCTCTGCCCCCTCTTGATCGATAAAACTTTCCACTCCTTCCATAGAGGTAAATGTTTTTCCCGATACGTTGGATTGTATTTTATATTTATCCAAAAGATCTCTCATAAAGATTTTTGAGCCCTCGATTTGCGCAGCTTCAATCTTTGGTCCTACACACGGGAACCCGTTGCTTTCCAAAGCATTGACGATTCCCACGCAGAGTGGCTTTTCTGGACCCACAACGACAAAATCAATCCTTTTCTCCTTACAAAATTCTATGATAGCCTTGAAATTTGTCTCGGAGCCCACTTTTATTCTATGATTAGTTAATTCGTCTAAACCCGCATTTTTAAAGCTCATATATGCGTAAAGGTCGGCTCCACCGTTCGTCAATGCTTCACCGATTACATGCTCACGCGCACCATGTCCAACTACTAATGCATTTACCATATTATTATATCCCTTTTAGGTATTGTATTTTTTTATATTGAGAAGTATTTGATCGTTAATAAGAATTAGATTAAGGAATGCTTTTTGATTAATAAAGCAATTTATCAACAAATTGTTAAAAGGTATAAAAAATTATGTTATTCTAAACCATGGAGTTAAAACAACTAATAAAAACTTGGAAGCATCCCATTAATCTAAAATCTGATGAAGATATCGGAAAAAAAACAATTCTTAAGCTTATTTCTGCCGCCCATTGGGCGCCATCCGCCGAAAATCAGCAAGTTTGGAAACTTTTTGTAATTAAAGATAAGAAGAATCGACATGTCGTTGTCGATGCTATCACTCAACAAGATCCCCGATTAAAATCCAAAACTCCCGTTATCAACAAGCCCAAACTAAGTTTAAAGTTTAATTTCACTCCAGATAATTACAATTCAGAAACAGACAAATATAAGGGCTGGATTCATGAAACGAATGTAAATGATATTAAATGCGGACAGAACAGTTCTTTATTTATCATTTATTTGCATGCTAAAAAGTTCCTAGGGGAGACCTACGGACAGACGGATGTAGGGGCAGCAATTATGAATACGATCCTTGGTTCCAAAAGCCTCGGCTATGATTGCAGGTGGATTCGGAATTTTAATAGAAAATATCTCAAGACAAAGTTTAAAATTCCCGAAGATCACATTATAGACGGAATACTCGCAGTGGGAATCGGAGAAAAGGATGTTCGCAAGGCTGAAATCCAAACAAAAGACTATTCAGAGTTTTATTTCCTTAACCGATGGGGCTCTAAGCCTGACCTTTCGAAGTTTAGAAGTCAAAAGAAACTTAATGAATATAATGTGGAGGCAGTAGATGCTATCTTGGACAGAAGATCGATTCGGGACTTTCAAGAGGATAAATCTATTCCCAAGTCCATACTATATCGATTAATGGAGGCAGGGATGATGCCCCCATTCACCACCAAAAGTCCGTATACAAAAATCATCATAGTAGATGATCCAGATCGCCTTCAAGAAATCGCAGATAACTCCAAAATAGTTCTTAAGCAGAAACATGTTGCCCAAGTCCCCTTGATGTTTGTTATTACGTACGACTGCTCCAATAATTCCCCCGCCTTTTATGCAGAGATTGATACGGGAGCGATTATTCAAAACATACTATTGAGAGCACATTCCTTGGGGATCGGGTCGTGTTGGATAGGCGCGTTTAGTCGCCGCATAACCAAGAAGATTTTGCATGTCCCCGATAATTGGTATATCCCCTCTTTAGCGATTTTTGGCTATCCAAATGATTACCCCCCACCAACACCGCGTAAAGATATTGGGAAAATTTGCTTTTTAGATGAGTGGGAAACCCAAATTCAAAAGCAAAAAAGGACGCTGATGCCCTCTTCACATGTTTTTAGTATACTTTTAAGGAAATTATTCAACACTAAAAAAG
>CAZDJH010000256.1:0-6168 GCA_964505645.1 uncultured archaeon
AAGAGGAATTTAAAATAATGCTCGTGAGAGCGCAATAGCGATGCCGCTAACAACAGAACCGAGTGATGAGATTTTCTTTATATAGGATTTAATATCGGTTTTAACCTTTACAACCCGAGTTTCACCTTCAACTATTTCGCCGTCTTCATTTTCTAAGAAGATTTGGATGGTTTTCTCCCCCTTTTGGACCGGTTCCAAGGTCACCCATACGGTGTCTCCGTTCTCCAGCATACTTGACACCACCCCAACGATGTCATCATCTTTCTTAGATATTAACGGTATCTCCTTATTTGGAATTTCAAAGGTTCCTCTACCCTCCACTCTCTCATTTAATGAGAGCTTTTTCGGTTCAAAGCCCGGAGCAGCGACTCTAACCGTATAGTTTTTGGATTCTGGGGAATTGTTGTAGAGAAATACCATCAAGTTGAGCTCAGAATTCAGCGTAACAGTTTCTTGGCATGAGGTATCGTAGTAGATTGGGTCTTTAGCCAGCCTTTCAATGTTATCCGCTAGTTCCAACTGTAATCGATCAATTAATGTGAAAAAGCCCGGATTGTATTCCTTAATAAATTGGAATAAGTTAAACATGTCTTTCCTCGAAAAACACCACGCATTTTCGATTAATACGCCTTCTTTTACGTCAAAAATATCTGAGTTCACATCAATGACCTCTCCAAGTTCCCTTTTTACATCTTCGATTGTCAATATCTCTTGATAGTGGAGATAATAGAGAAATAAAATACGTTCTATGGCGAAAGTTATAGGAAATTCTCCGGGTTCTTGCTTTTCAATCTTTTGCTTGAACTTAGATGTTAGAATGGATTTTATACTTGCCGCATATTCATCCCACTTCAAGAAAGATATTGGGTCCAAGTGATTGGAAAATACTTCAGAGAAGTAGTTATCTAGGAAGATTTGGTGTATGTATGGTTTGAAGAAGTCTTGTAATCCGTTGACATCTGTGATATTAAGGTTTAAACTCCTTATTGTAAGTGCTAATCCGACCCCTACTAGTGAACTCGGCATGGCGACAAATCCCAAATCTTTATTATCCATTATTAGCATGGACAAGAATAATACAACCGAGAAGATGCATACAATAGAGGTTAAATCCATTAAGCTCAACACTCTCTTTACATTATCGTATAAAAGTCCAAATCCATCCAAGCTTTCGATTGGGCGACCCCTCTTCTTCTCGAATGCCAATCGATATTTAAGGGATTGTCTGGTTTTCAATGAGCTAATGAGGAGTATAATTGCGTTTAGAAAATAGATCACCAATATGATTGCATAAACAATAGTGAGAATCTGATATTGCGGTGGTTCTTCTGCGAATCGAGTGGCTGCTGGTACACTCTCAAAAACAAAAAGGTTCAAAATTGTTATAACAACTAAGGCAATAGGGAGCCCGAGTAATAACCATTTTCCGATATAGATAACGTATTTGGTAAGGCTAGCTTGCGTTTTTTCATATTTTAATACTTTTTCAAGTTTTTTATTTTCAGATTTCATTTTTTTCACTAAATATTCTTAATTACTTAATATTTTTAATTGCTTAATATTTAAAACTTTAGTATTATAAAAAACATTGTCAAAATCTGTCGGATATTTCTATTCATATTACTATTCTTATGAGGTTTTGTATGGAATATAAATTATCCGTCTTTTTTGAAAATATATATTTAAAATCTGTTCCTTCTATTATTTTAATTCCATAAAATTCTCTATGCTACTACTTTTTTAACTTTAAAAGTTGGACTTTATTTTCGTCCTTTAAATTTAGTTAAAGGAATTGAATCTGCGGTTTTCTCATCTAATCTATATACATAAAGAAGATTTGCATTTCCGTTCAGAAATATTGAGCCTTGAGCCCTTTTCCTTATATATTTTACCTTAAGTGTATATTTATCCCTATTTTTATAATATCTATATATTTCAATGAAGATTATTCCTAAGAATATATAGCCAAAAAGATAGGAAATTGTGAAGATAGTGAGTATAGATAAGCAAATAAGTTCAATAATCGGTTTCCGAGGCCTATAGCGGAAGGTTTTCAGCCGTTTTATCGATTTCAAGTAGGATAAACGTCCATAGATATAATCCATTCCTTCTTTGACAGAAAGGATTTTGAATTTGATTTTATTGTAAAGGGATCTGTATTTATTCGGATTAAATGGCCACATTATAACTGAGAGAACATCAAAGAGAAGCATCCATGGATTTTTGGTGTCCTCATCACGGATATAGAGATAATTATTGGATGAAAAAATCTCTATTTTTTCACCTCTTTTTCTAATATATCGAATTAGCATTGATAACAAAAGTAAAAAGAATATAATTTGAATTACAATACCTAAAATAAAAACATAAAGGCTATATAACTCATGTCTAGTCATAAGATTAAAGAAAGGGGAGAGGTCAATAAAAATAAAATTTATGAAGGAGACTATATGAGAAAAGATAAATGTTCCCTCTATTGTTATTAAATTTAACTCCCAAAAAGTTAAAGTCGCAAACATTATAATAAAAATATATATGAGTGAGCGAAGGAAGTGTCTAAATGAAATAAAAGAGGTTAAAAGCACAGCATAAACGGGAAAAAAACATCCTGTTAAAAAAAAATTCAGGTAATTTCCAGGTGCGGGGATATCATAAAGAAAATAGCGGATTATACCGTAAATAAAGCCGGTTCCTAGCATAATTAGTAGATTAAGTGTATAAAATTGAAAAAAAGATACCTTATATTCCCCACTTACTTCTTCCCATTCATTAAAAAGAGGTTTTTCATTTTCTTCAAAATATAGAGTACTAACCTTGCCATTTACCCATTTATCTTCCCCAGAAAGGAGCCCTTGTAGGGGTCCGCCCCCTGTAATCTTCTCCCGACCGGATTTTGAAGGCTTTTTCATCCTCACAAATAAAGGGGTCTCCTTTTCACTAGGTTTTCTCTTTACTATTTCCGCTTTATCATCATTCTTACTATCACCTTTTTTACTTACCGTTTTTTCTTCCTTAGCTTGCAATTCTGCTTGTTTTTTCTCTTCTTGATTTAACTTCATTAAAAATAGATAAATTTCAAAGACTAAAATTCCAAAATAAGTAAATATTATAATATATAGAAAAAGTGAGAGGTCTAGCATAATACTCGTTCGACTAAAGGGAATATAAAGAATAAATTCAAGCCTTCCCATATTAAGTATGATAAAAAGAATTATAAATAGGACTGAAATATTGACTAAGTTTATCGAAATACCGTCAAAGAATCCATCGATAATTAAATAAAGGGCAAAAAAAGTAAATAGGACAATCAACTGGTCAAAATTAAATGTTAACCCAAATAATACGATTTTAAACAGGTCTAAAACATTTGGAATAAGATCAATTAAAACCAGAATAGATATTACGATTCGAACGATAATTAGAATACTGAAACTTAACAAGGCAATGATTGTAAAAAACTTTCCTTTGTTCTTATCTATGTATAACCATTTCATGGGATACTCATTAAATATTTAGATGTTTGAAAATTGTACTTAATTCTATAGAATAATATAAACTCAATGGTAATAATCCTAAAACACCGGACACGCTAAATGAAAGGCTGAATTCAAAATTATTGGCAAAATCTTTAAAATATGTAAGGGTATTATTATAAACTTTATGAGGGGGCGTTTTTAAAACTTGAAGGGTTAAGTCGACGAATAAATCAATACCAAGATTAATAGCCGTAACTATTAATTGTTTAAGAGTTATTTGTATTATTAAATCCTCATTTCGAGACAATTTGTTGTTAAGGTTCTCTAAAAAAACCGCAGATCTATTATTAATAATTACAATACCCTTAAAAGAAATGCTTTTTATAGAGGCTATCCCCCGATTTTGCATTATAATCTTTGCGGGGTTCAGGAAATCAGCAGGTATAACATTCTTTGCATTTTTCCACATTTGGCCAATGAAGACAATAATAGAACTCTCTGAAATGTTATTATTAAGAAAACAATCGAAAACCTCTTGAGCGCGGCTAATGGATTGATTTGCTTCGTCCTCAAGTTCACTAATAAAAGTAGCGTTTGTTTCAATGATATCTTCTGCGGCTTGAGAAAAATTTATGGGGTTATCCCTCATAAACCCAAATACTGAATCCACAAAATCTCCAAAACTTTGGGCGTTGGGATATTTTTCATTATATGTTTCAATATCATAGGTTATGGAAAAGTTTTCGGCCAGACTAAACCAAAAAACCTGAAACATAAATGTGGAACCTATGATGAATATCATAAATAGGTTTTTTCCCGCGTTCACATATTTGATCTTTCTTTCAGACTTTTTTTTATCTTCAATATTCATTTTTTAGATTCAATAATCTAATTTAATTGTTTCAAATGGTTAGTGAATTTAAGCAATATTATGAAAATTTCTGTTTATCATACTTTCTAATATATATTTGTTTTCTTTGCCTAAAAAAGTAAAGGATTAATAAAAAAAATAGAGGTGTAAAATGATTATTGTTATTTCATTGCTTTACGTGAAATTGATAAGTATTTTTTAAAGGTGCGTTTAAACAATGTTTAATTCCTCCAATTTGTCTGAAGTCGGTCGTCCAGTCTCCCAGTCCCATCCTCTTTCCTTGTAATATCTCTTTAAGGCTTTTTCTATATCGAGTCCCGCGCCCGCTGTCTTTCCCGTCGAAAGGGCTTTCGTCAAATGTGCTGGAAGCGAATCATCCTCTCGAGTGATTCCCAGATTACATGAGATAACTCTTTTAATATTATTAATGCGTTCACCGATTTGCATAAATGAATTTTTATCATAGGTTAATCCGGTAGCTGCATTAATATATTCCATTAAATGGTCAAAAGGAGGGTTCCTAAAATTACAATTCACCGCGGAATCATCGATAGCCCTAATGTCTTGGAGGGCAAGAACTCCCTTCTCTCGCCTCCGTATCGAATGAGCATCTCCAGATTTAATGCGTAATCTAGGATAGGCCACATTTCCCAATTCAACATTGAACCAATCGCATTTTTCGTGGTTAGCACCTACACATGAAGTGACATAACTCAATGCTTGACCTTCAAACGCCCTTGGATCATGCATAGGCATTTCAAGGCCTTTTACATGGGCTGCCAACTCAGGATCAACTTCCAATATATTTGCTATAGATTTCACGCCTTTCGCTAAGAGCTTGCCAATTCCTTCCTTTTTGGCAATTTTTTCAATAATAATTGGAATAAGATCTTCATTTCCCCATTTTAAATCTTCTAATGAGATTAATTTAAGATAAGGTCTTATGTTTTCTACACCCAGCCCATTTTGTATTAAATATATCAGAAAGGATATACATACTCCAGAAGAAATCGTATCAATTCCATGAACATTACATAAATGGTGTGCCAGAATCACCGTTTCAGGATTAAAAATCCCCAACATCGGTCCATAAGCGGCTACGGTCTCGTATTCGGGACCATCGACATGTATATCTTCTCCGTTATTGGAAATTATGGTTTCTTTACCACATTGGAGCGTGCATCCAGCACATCCGTAATCGAGCACGGGAAATTGTTCTCGTATAGTTTTTCCCACCAATTTCTCGGCTAAAAATTCATTTTCCGTAAAATAATACGCAGGGGTATCACCTTGCGACATACCTATATCTAAATAAGCATTAGTTCCATATAATTTAAGCACAAAGGGTGTGGCAGTCTCGAGAAAATCGCCGAGCTTTTGCTCTTCCTCTTCCTTTAAGAGATCCCTCATCCTCGCAGTATCGGCTATTTTTACCCTCTTGGACCCTATTATTGCCAGAGATTTCAAATTTTTAGAGCCCATTATCGCTCCTAAGCCGCATCTTCCTACCGCGCGACCTTCATCATTTATAATGCAGGCATATTTCACTAAATTCTCACCTGCAATTCCAATTGCTGCTGTTTTGACCTTTTCATCGAGTTCTTCCCTTAAAACCTCTTGTGTTCTGTAAGTATCTTCACCCCAGATACTTGAAGCATCCTTGATCTCAATCTTTTCATCGTGGATATAGAGATATACCGGCTTTTTTGCTTTTCCTCTAATTACTAAAGCATCATATCCGCTATTTCTTAATGCAATACAGAAAAAGCCCCCAGAAGTGCCTTCACCCCAAATACCCGTAAGTGGTGATATGGCCGTCAC
>CAZDJH010000257.1:0-6146 GCA_964505645.1 uncultured archaeon
ATTGTGTATTATTTTAAATTTATATTTTTAAACATATCATTTTTTTTGAGAGATTTTTAGTATAGGAATTTAACTAGAAGATATCATAAAATTCATCAATAAGACAAAAAGGTTAAGTAAAAGATGACGAGACACCAAACAGAATGAATGGTTCTGTTGTATTATGGGGATGACATTCCATTTTTTATGGGTTCTCCCCCCCTAATTAATATATGAGCGAACAAAGTTATAAAGTTTCGAACCAAGAACAAGCACGCGTGATAGAAGAAAAACGCCCGCACGAGAGCAAATTCTATAGGGAGTTAGACGAGGCGCTTCACAGGCGCTATTTATCAAAGATATATCGCCTCTCGAGAATTATCTCCCGATACCATCTTTCGACTTACGCCCCATAAAATTCTATACGAAAAGGATAAATTAGCATACGCAGTATAAAACAGAATCAAAATGGTCATCAAAAGAAACTAAATGAGGAACTCTATATTTCTCATATAAATAAATGAAACTTGCATCTGTATACTCTAATTGACTTTTCTTGGAGCGGACAATTGCCCCGAGCGCAATCCGATCTGAACGCCGCCCGAAATATCGCCCTCGCCTAACTGCTGGAGGAGGGCAAGCTTACCGACGTGGTTATATGCCGTTGTCGAGACCGTCCGTTGCCGGTCCCTCAAGCGGAGATTTGTGACTGTCTCCAAATGTCCAGATTTTTTGCAACGGTTTTAATAAATATACAAATTTAGAGAGAAATTAATATACAAAACGATAATGAGAATAAAAAATAAATTGGGGAGTTAGAGCTCGGAAGGCGCGATAATTGCCTTTCCGAACTTTTCTTTCATGGCGAGCAGTTCCTTTCTCTGGCCATTTAGGGCATCCCAAAAGAATTCTGGCATCCCTTCCTCTTTTTGGTAGAGGTTTTCCATTCTATCAAGCTTATCCAATAAGTGGTCAATCCGTACCGAAAACTGCCTCTCGTAGGCTTCTTTCTGATATTCCTTATCAAGATAGATCTTGAAAAGTCCTTTTAGGTCCTCATATTTCGGGAGATAGCCGATAGGAGTTTTGATCGCGTCCAATTCCTTGTGTGCCCGCTTTTCTGCCCACATCACCCAGACCATCTTATCCAACATCCCGTTGAGGTATTTCCCATTCTCGTCCTTCAAGAAATAGTTGGTCGCAAACACCTTCGGAGGATGTTCCAAGGAATTGCCGAAATCCCGATAATTGCGCAAGTATTTAGACAATGGTACCACGATGAAATCCAAGTTCGCCATGGGGCTCGCCTTCCTTACTCCAGTCTTGCCTAAAGTCTGCGCAGTGGTCTCAGATTCGATGGAAGCGCCGTAAAAGATCCCTTGCTCCCAGTCCAAGCTTTCGAGAACTGGCGGCATGGTATCAGAATCCCTACCTCCATAGAAGACCGCATGGAGGGGTACGCCGTCTGGGTTGTGTAGGTTCGGGTCGGCATTTTCTAAATCTTCGATCCGCACCGTATAGCGCGCGTTTGGATGTGCCAATGGGATTTGAACACCGTTTTCATCGGCCTTCCCATGATGCCATTCTCCAGAAAAGTTAAATCCTTCTTCTGGGGTCTCAGTACCCATCCCTAGCCAATATGGCTTTCCTTCATGAATTAAAACATTTGAGAAAATTACTTCTTTTGGAGTGGTTATTGTCTCATAAATAACGGGGTCATCCTCGGGGTTTACATCCCTGATGATTCCAAATACCCCGGATTCAATATTTGCTGCATGGGCATATCCATCATCCCACTGCCGTAAATAAGCAATATCATCCCCGATAATTGTTTGTTCTGGAAGCATCGCGGTAGAAGTTTTTCCGCATCCCGATGGGTATGCTCCGCAGAAATAGGATATTCTATCCCTATCTTTAGGATGAACTCCGAGGATAAAGAAGTGTTCTGCCAACCAATTCTCCTTGCTAGCTTTATGAATTGCTAATCGTAAAGCCAATTTTTTCAGGCCAAGTGAGTTGCCCGCGTATTGATTATTAACGGAAAGAACACGGTCCTCCTCTAAGTCAACGTAAATACGCCTTTTGTCGAGATTCTTGGTCACTGGTGGGTCACCGACTAATTCACCAGAAGAGTGGACTAAATAAAAGAAATTATCAGAGCCATTTAGCTTTTTAAATTCTTCATAACCCTTTCGATATAATAAGTCTTCGGAGTGGGCAACATAAAAACTGTCCGTTATTTGAAGTGCCAATATGGAAAACTCAGAGTTTGTAGGACCGAGACAGAAAAATCTTATGAGGCATTCATGTCCCTCCATGCAACCATCCATAAACCCCAGGATCTCATCAAGGCCTTCTTTCTTATTGATTGTATTAATCCATGGGCTCGCATATTCACCTTCGGGTATTAATGTTCTCGTATTTTTCTTGTCCCTTGCTTGGTCGTGATCTTCCATCGAATAAAATGCATCGTAATGAACCGTATGCCCTTTCGTTGCGAGTTTCCGCTCTTCTCCGATCTCAATACATTTTTCCCGTACGTAGAGGATATCCTCCTCGGAATCTGTAATAACTGATACCTTTGAAGGCTTGCACAGATCTACAAATTTATTCACGATAGAGATAACATGATCGTTATCCAATTCATATAATTTTTCATAATCTTCTTCTGAGATTACGTCGCTTCTACTACTCTCTTTTAAAGTTTCTAACGAGTCCATTTTTCCTTTTTCCTTTTTATACTTTTTATATAGATTAAGGAAAAATCATATAAAAGATTTCTGAAAACTGTTTAAAGAAATTATGAAAGAGATGAATATGAATTGAGAATACCCCACTTACCTTTGGAGGTCCGTTCACTATTTCAGGTGGTTTGCTGAACAGCGTTCATTTATTAACCCAAGATTTATATACGAAGTATAAATTATTAAAAAAATTTTTAATTGTAGGAAACTCTATTTAAAAATTCATCAAAATTTCGCTAGATTTATTTAATTGTTTTTCAATTTTCCTTCTAAACCAGAAATCACAATAATTTCGAATCCAATCATTATTCATATAAATCATTTCCTTATTTAATATTATAAAAAGAATTGAGAGAAGATATGAGCACTTTTCACTTCTAATAATTTTTTTAATACAATGTTCACTATATAACAAAATAATAAGAAAAGTTTTCAATTTCAAGATGAATCTATCGTAAAATAGAATAAAAATATAATAATTGAGGAGAAAAATCAAATTGAATATTCCTAAATGTATGAGCACTCAGCATCCAGATAATGTATCATCCCCCTTCTTTACAGAAAGTTCAGAGATTGGTGGTGAGGATGAGATAATGGAGGCGTATTATGCATTCTCACATCTTCAATGCGATGAGCAAATGTGGGATTGTGAAGGCAAGGAAATTGATAATTATGTGGTAAAAAAATTACTCACTCGCTATGATAACTTCTTTGAGAAAAATCGGTTAGGAAAAGATATTTTTCTTACACTAAGAGTTCCTAATCCAGAAGTGGAGAAGGCTGAAGCTAAAGTATTATTAGAAACCTTAGAAAGTATTCCCCGGTCTTTTGATGCTTCCAATTTAATATATAACGATGGCGTTTCTCCTATATTTGAAGTTATCGTACCTATGACCACATCAGCGAGGTGTGTTGATAGAGTATACAAATATTATCAAGATTTCGTTGTGGGAAAGCAACATCAGTCATTTCAAGAGGGAGATATTACAATCGCAGACTGGATTGGCAAATTCAATCCAGAGAAAATTAATGTAATACCATTAGTTGAAGATAAAGAAAATATGTTAGATGCGCACAATATTCTTAAAACATATTTATCTGATAAGAATTCTAAATATCATCGAATTTTTTTTGCCCGATCCGATCCTGCTATGAATTATGGATTGATATCTGCTGTACTGATTAATAAAATTGCTCTTCAGAGAATTTATAGATTATCTGAAGAAATCGGTATGGAAATTTATCCCATCATTGGTGTTGGTTCTGCTCCTTTTCGAGGTAATTTGCGACCAAGTACTGTGGAAAGAGTTTCTAATGAATATCCAAGTGTCCATACATTTACCATTCAATCAGCATTTAAATATGATAATCCCCCTGATGAGGTTAATAGAGCAATTAAAGTTTTAAGAGAAAGAAAAAGCTCTCCTCCACGTAAAGTTAATGAAGAGAGGTGTTTGGATATAATTAAAAGATATCAAAAAGAATATGCTAAACAAATTCATTCTCTTGCTGTATTAATAAATAAAATATCAAAATACGTTCCCAAACGTAGAAAAAGAAAATTGCATATTGGTTTATTTGGTTATTCCCGAAAAATGGGTGATATAAAGTTACCGAGAGCAATTACCTTTACAGCATCTTTATATTCTATTGGTATCCCTCCCGAAATTTTAGGTATTAATGCATTAAATGATAAGGATTTTGAATATCTCAATGAGGTTTACGTTAATATAAAGGAAGATTTAAAAGACGCCCTCCAATATTACAACCCAGATTCTGATTTTTTACCAGATGAAATCTCTAATAAAATTAAAGACTTAGGTTTGGATTGTAAACAAAATGAAGAACATAATGAAATTACGACAAATATACAAAATTCTGTAAAAACCATTAAATCAGAGGACCTTTCTAAACAAATTCTTATGGCCGCAAATATAAGAAGATTTTTAGGATAAATCCTCATTTTTATTCACTTAATTAATTCTTAAAAGAATTTTTTTTTTAATTGAATTGAAAAAAGAATTTATAATTCATCTGAAAAAATTCATAATTTTACTTTTCCCATCGGAGCGGATTATTTTCCAATTAATAATTGTTGATTGCGGTATAATTCTAAAATTCTAAAAATCTATTATTAATACTTAATATATATTAATATAATAGAAGAGAAAAGTTAAACCATTATTCCACTCTGAAGGAGGATACTGGCGAATTGACAACCTTATCGGAAGACACACTAATATTAAACGCACTTACTCCAAAAATCACCGATATGAGTCGGCTTACTAAAGCCCTTGACCGTTTTCTTAGCCTAAAAAAGGAAAAAGACCCCAGCGATAGGTTCAATATTATTTTATTTCAAGGTTCAGGTCCTAATTATTTAAACGGATTCACATTAAACCCAAATACCATCCTATTGGCATTAAAGTCTCTTGAGTCAACCCTAATCCCTGCAAACATAAGCTATGGGATATTCGTAGCCACGACATTTATTATTGATGTATATAAACGCATTTCTCATAAAGCCTTTCGTCTCATCATCCTAACGGACGCCGGCACGCTTAAAATTCCGGCTCAATATATTCCCGTATTAAATAATTTAATTGATAAGGTAAAGAATATGCCTTTTTTTATAGATGTGGTGAGGATAAATGTGGAAGAGCCCCAAGAAGATAAAAAATTAATGGATTTGGCGGAGCGGTGTTATGGGAGCGTTCATAGAATTAATAGTGCACGGGATTTAGAATCCATCTTGAAGGTACTTGCGCTGAAGAGGCAGATACCCGAGGAGGCATACTATGATGAGGATAAAAACGTAATCCCCAAAGAAAACCAACCATTTTATATTAATTTGGCGGAGTACCCCCAAGATTACAGGCGCGTCGGAAAATGCGCAATATGCTTCCAACGAGACGATGAAGGGTTGGTGATATGTCCAAAATGTCAAACCATAACCCATAGATCATGTTTAGCACAGTGGAGTGAATCCTCTAACATTGGAATTAAAAACGTGTTTAGATGCTTTCAATGCTATAACCTCCTCAAGTTAGACAAGAAATATATAGATTTAGTAAAGTATGGAAAGGTAGCCTCTGCAGGAAATATTAATGTAGAGGAGATTGATTTACAACAGTTCCAAGAAAACCTTGAGGCGGAGCAAGCTCCCGAAATTATTAAAGCACATGACCCCTTGATGCCCATAGCGGAAAAAAAGGAATCTCAAACGAAAACGGAAAAGAAAAAACGCCCCAGATTTTTCTTATGTCCCAATTGCTCAAAAATGATCTCAAATAATTTCGACAAATGCCCCAATTGTGGCTATGAATTATAACTTTTAAACTGACTGCGAAAGAAGTCCCCTACATTTATGTCCGAGCGTGCTATTACTTGCGATTGCGGTCATCGGATGGACAGAGACTTAAA
>CAZDJH010000258.1:0-6143 GCA_964505645.1 uncultured archaeon
GTATTCATTGAGTTTTAACCCATACTTTATTGCTATTTTTCTCAACTCGATATTTTTATTATTTCATTTATTAATTTTATTTAAATTAAATTTAATTTATATTCTTTCGTATTACCTAACAAAGAATTGATAAAATAGCATACTAATGAAGTAAATGAATGAACTAAATAGGTTAATCCTTCTATGAAAGGGATAAAAATTAAAAATGAAATATATATTTATAAATATACAAGAGTAAAAAATATTTTTAAACCAATAAAAGCGATGACTCAATCAAGTGAGCCCTTAGAGTTCATAAGTACAAGCGGGGTGTATAAAACTCCCTTTACGTTGATCGTGGTAGTTGAGGTGTGGTTATCTGGCATTATTCTAATAATATCTAATCTCCCGTTTATTAATGCCCTCTATTATACTATCTCTGGGGTAGAATTATTTCCCCTGGAAATCCATGGTCCAATATTGTTGCTGCTCTGGTTATTGGTTCCGCCTTGGATATATCTCAATATTTTCCTAATTTTTGGATTGGTTTCCCTTATATCAGGAGGGATCTTCAAGCTACTCACCACATTACACCCCCCCAAAGAAGGTACATTTGCGAAGGGAAGCAAGGATTGGAAATATTTTCACAGGCGATTTTGGACTGCTTACTTTCCAATATGGTTAGCAAGGGCGATTCCGTTCCCTTGGGCAGATATTGTCGTATATCGATTATTTGGAGTAAAGATTGGAAAGAATGTGGTTACCTATGAGGGGTATATAGACCCTGAATTCATTGAGATTGGGGACTTTACTATGACATCCTTGAATATCTGCATTTTTTCTCATCTCATTTATCACGATAAGGTCATAATTAGGAAAATCAGAATAGGGAAGAATTGTATCGTCGGACCACACTCAATTGTGAGTCCGGGAACAATAATGAGGGAGGGAGCGGTGTTGGGCGCTGAAAGCTATACTTATTTGGGTCAAGAATTAAAAGGAAGTCTAATTCATATTGGGCGCCCTGTAAATAAGAGTTTTCCTGTAAGTATTGGAGAGAATGAAGAATAACTTTAATCAAATATTTTTAATAGAAGAAAAATTTATCACAAATCTAAGAGGAAATAGATATGTTTCAACCGGCCAGTCTTAAAGGCACCTCTCCTGTGCCAATCGATCAGCAATTTCGGTCAAGGCTTATATTCCTTTACCTTTTAGTTATAATCTTAAGCTTACTTCCCTTTATCACCCTTCAATATTGTTATTTTTATCTACTATGGCGTCCGGGATTTCATCTAATATTTTTTATGGGTTTGCCGCTTAATGGGGTTATTAGTATATATATTCTACAACTTTCGGCTTGTATATTCTCTTCTTTGCTCCTTCTCATATGCAAGCTAATTTATAAGCCAAAAGTGGGAATATTCCATCGAAATAGAGCAGATAAAGACTACTGTTATTGGAATATTCGGAACGCAATAAAAAAATGGCCCCTCTTTCTGAGCGCTACAAATCCCCTTCCTTGGCTAAAAAATAGGTTTACATTACGATTCTTTGGGGTAAAGATTGGAAAAAACACAATATGCGATAACGCTTGGATTTCTTCCGAACTTGTTGAAATCGGAACTAATGTAATTATTGGGATGGGTGCCTCTATTCTATCGTTTGGTATTGAGCAAGATAAACTCATTATAAAGAACACGCGTGTTGAAGATGATGTATTAATCGGAGCCAAGTCGGTTCTATTACCAGGAACGATTGTAGAAAAGGGAGTTAAACTTTCAGCCCATTCTTCAACTGATTATGACCAAGTCTTAAAAGCAGACAAAATATATTCTGGGAATCCAGCAAAATTAAAAGATTTGTAAGTCTTAACTACTAAAAAATTGAAATAAATTATGGGAGAAAACAATTTTAAAATTTTAGAGGGCCAAAATTTAATTTTAATACGTTATACGGACGAGATCTGGTTGAAATCCACAAAAGTCAAGATGCGAATGATTAATATCCTGATTGAAAATATAAAAAAAATGCTGGAGCGGAACGCAATAAAATATCATAAATACCAATTAAGTAAAGACGCCACTAGAGTATTTTTCTTCTTCAAAAATGAAGACCTTCCACATGCCATAGAGGTCATTGAGAAAGTTTTTGGTATATATTCCATTAGCCCTGCCATCAGAACTTCTAACCGGATGGAAAATATACTCGAACGGATCTTAGAAGTAGGGCGAAAGATATTAAAGGAAGGCGACTCATTCGCAATACGAGTAAAAAGAGCCGGAGAACACTCATTTACTTCCCAAGATGTTGCACGAAGAGCGGGGAGAGCTGTTCTCGACGAATTTTCTGACTTAAATCTAACAGTTGATTTGGGTGCTCCGGATAAAATTATCTATATAGAAGTGAGAGGAGAGTTTTCTTACATTTTCACGGATATAATTAAAACCCAATGGAAAGGGCTTCCTGTGAATGAGAATCGAAGTGTTATGGTAATGGATAATGGTAGAATGTCCGATCTCCTTGCGGGACTTTTCTTAATGCGCCGCGGATGTAATATATCACCGATTTTTTTTACATTAACCAATAAAGAAGAAGAATGGACCAAAAGGATTTCTAATTGGAGACATATTCTTCAATTTTCACCATATTCCGACATTAACGGTATTAGGATAAATCTTACTCATATCTTAAATCATGTACGAAAAAACTCGGAGGATTTATTATTTTTATGCGGGATGTGCCGTTTAATTAGATTTAAAATTATTGAAAAATTATTAGGAAAGAAACTTCCTGGATTTGAAGGTTTTGAAGCATTAACCGATGGAATTACTTGGGATCATATGAATGATTGTCCAAATGATGTTGATTTACAGTCAATACAACTTTGTAATTCTCTTTTATTTACACCTCTAATCGGTTTAGATGTGAAAGAAATTGAGAATCATTTGTCTTCCATTTCCGAAGAACTAGGTCCCATCCATTATTGTAAGTATACGCCTGAAGATCAACAATTTGATTCGGCGACTTTGCAACGATTATATAATTCCTTGGATATTGAGCGTTCTATTTCCCGAGCAATTAAGAATAAAACCGAAATTGTAATTCGTTGAGTTAAGATTTGTTTTTCAGGAATTAATCTTAGTAGCGTTCTAGACATACGGCATAAATATGGATTCTTACCATTAATTTATCTAAATGGATAAACCTTAATAGGAAAAATTATTTGGAAGAAATATATAATAATAAGTATGAAAGATAGAATAATACTTAATATTTAATAAAGTCAAAATAAAACGACTTTAAGGGTAGAAAGCTAAAATGCCAATGAAAATCAGTTTTTTAGGATTAGATAACGCCGGAAAGACCAGTATTATTAAGGCAATCACTCAAAAGTTCGGTTTTGAAGAGGAAATAAAGGATATTCTTCCGACAAGAAAGGTTGCCCGCGATACTTTTGAATTTTTGGGAATTAAGTTTATTCGAATGGATTTTGGCGGTCAATCCCTATACAGAGAGGAGTATCTTGCTGATCCCGGGAGGTATCTCGGGGGGACGGATCTCATTCTTTATATAATTGACATCCAAGATTCAGACCGATATATGGAAGCAATATCTTATTTGGAACAGATACTTCTATACTTCAAGGAAATTCAAGAATATCCCCCTGTTGCGGTACTATTCCATAAATTCGACCCGGATATCGCAAAGATTGAATTTTATAATCAAAAAGTGCAGTTAAATAAAAATAATTTGATGAAATTCTCTCATGATTTTGATCTCTTTTTTTTTGAGACATCCATATATGACCTTAAATCAGTGTTAAATGCATTTTCCAACGGGCTTAATTTATTGTTTAACGAGATTGAATTGGTATCCCAATTATTTGAGGAAATGAGCAAAAACTATGAGGCCCTTTTAATTGCCCTTTTCAATTCTAAGGGGTTGACAGTGGGAGAATATGTAAAGCCAAAACTCCGAATTGAAGAAAAAATGAGTATATACAGGTCATATATAGAGGTACAGAAAAGAATAACCTCGGAAAGTCGGTTTCCATATGAGTTTTCTGATGTTTTTAGCAATGGGCGGAGATTTTCCGGAGTAATTCAAGAGTTATCGTTCGGGGCGCTAAGATTTTACTTATTGTTTATCATATTAGAAGATGAGGAAGATCTAGGAAAAACAATTAATATTCTTGATGAAATTGAAGCCGCTCAACCGAAAATTGAGGCAGTTCTCTCCCAAATCATCCAATAAAATTATTTATCTCCTTTAAAATTCTGGATAAATTGGTTTAATTCACTTTTTAGGGGAGCTTTCTGAGTTGAGATCTTATATATCGCTGTATATGTTGCAAATATTCCACATTCCTCCAAGACAGAACATAATTCATTTGAGTTCTCTTTGGTAAGAAGAGAAACCAACATAGCTTTATTTTCAATTAATTCATAGATCTTGGCTAAAAACCCCGCAGCATAGCAATCTCCGGCTCCGGTGCGATCGATTACTTTTATCTCTTTAGGGGGGATAAATATAGGGGGTGCGATATCTGTACAAATATGGGACCCTTTACTTCCATTAGTATAGGCCCGTATATGAGCAAATTCTTTATAAAAATCATCAATTTCTTTAAGATCAGCATTTTTTTCCAGAATTAATTTCGCATCGTTTAAATTTATAAATATTAACTCGATCTTTTTATCCAGTACATTCTGAAGCTGAGATGTAGTTTGGATCTTTTGATATTCAATATTTGCCCCGATAATCAACTCGTATTGTTGTCCCTTATCCAAAATTTCTTTGTATTTATTAGCGTAAGGAGTTAAAAAAAGTAATTCACATTTACTAAGCTCCGAAAAATCTAAATTAATGCGTTCGAAATTCATTTTTTCCTTTAAGTTCGCAGCAATATGGATCTTAGTTGTAAATTCTGACCTAATCACGGTGCTTATCGGCGAAACTTCATCAATTTGATAGATTGAACTCGTTTCTACGTTTTTCTGTTTCAACTCATCAATCATCCATTCACTCCGTTTTCCAATAACAGATATAAGCTTTACAGGAATACCTAAATTGGCTAAATATTCTGAACTGTTATTTCCGTTTCCACCCCGTTTAATATATGCGTTTCCATTTATCTTTTTCGAGGTTTCTGAGATTCCAGTAGTTATAATTCTTGTGAGCAGCTTTCGATTGAACAAATCATCAGGATTATATCTGATAAACTCCAATAATCTATCCACCACTTTCTCAACAATTTGCGAATAAAAATCGTTTTCATAGTATAAATCCCAATGTAATTCTCCAACTACAATTACCCCTTTATTCATTTTTGCCCCTTTTAATGATATAATAATATAATAATATAATAATACGCAGATGGAGGGACTCGAACCCCCGAGCGCTTTCGCGCACTGGCTTTTTCTCTGTTTTTAAGTATAAACTCGAAGCCAGCGTCTTACCAACTAGGCTACATCTGCTTTGTTTCTTTATTATAATTATTATTATTAAATCAAAATAGTAATTTAAATTTGGCGTCTTCTTGTTATTAAGGAGAGTTTAAAGACTTAAATATAAGAGCAATAAATAGAAGGATAGATATATTTCAAGCTATTTATCATGGTAGATTTATTATTTTTAACCTAAGAAACAGGAATGTAAATATCTATTTGAAGGGATGAGTCCAATAATTCAATTAAACCCTCTTTTTGATACTTTTCCAGCAAGGACTTTATCGCCGAAATCCGTATGTCATATTTAATGGCTAAATCAGCGGCTAAAATAGCCTTTCTCTGTAAGATGTCCTTTTTTATATCTTCTTCTAATCCTTTCGGGACATACGAATCTCGCTCTACCACACTAACTCTCTTCGTCCTTCCATACTTTCGCCTTAAATTTAACGTGTCTCGGCGGACCAGTACTTTATCTTCTTTCTCTGACATAAAGGGATCAACTTTTTAGGTTACAAATTTTTAAGGTGATTCTTAATACTTATCAATGGTAAATAATTAATGAAAATAAAATTTTGTGTTTTAACATTGAAGAAAAATATGACTCAAAGCTCAAAGCTCAAACTTAGAAAACGGAAATACATTGATCAATGTTTCACCATATCAAAAATCCGCTATTGAAGTCTCCCCGCCCTAAAGGACGGAGATTCCTAC
>CAZDJH010000259.1:0-6141 GCA_964505645.1 uncultured archaeon
GAAAAATATAATTCATCCGCCCAATATTATGATAGACGATATAAATCTATACAGTTTAATAAATACCGCTATTTATTTTCCAATTGTGAGTTATCGGGGAAATTAGTACTAGATTTAGGCTGTGGAACTGGGCTTTTAGCGGAATATATTTCCAATAACTTCCTTAAAGCTCATTTTTCCATTGTGGGAATTGACATTTCCGAAGAGATGCTATATAGATTCAAACAAAAAGGAGAAAAAGATATAGTGCCAAAAAGTGATATAAATTTAATACACGCGGACTTAGAGAATATACCCCTCAGATCTGACAGATTTAACGCATTAGTCTCAATGACTTCCTATCAAAACTTACCCGATATCGAGAAAGGGATTAGGGAATCGATAAGAGTTTCGGAGAATTGTGCATGGCTATGGGGCTCGGTTCTGAAGAAAAAAACCGTACCATCTCATCTGGTCTCACTCATAAAACCCAAAATGGAGGAGTTTGAATTGATTGATAATCCTTTATTTGAGGATTTTATGGTTCGAGGTATAGTAAATAAGAATAAATCTATGGAAACTTAATTTTCAGGATGGTCGTAAAAATAATATAGAATACATAATTTCCCTTAATTCAAAAACCCCTTTAAGATTTCATCGGCATCAGATTCTATCTTAAACTTCCTCTTGAAATAGTTGCAAATGTTTTCTATATCCCGTTTTAAGAACATATGTGCATTAGGATGGTCTGCAGAGACCGCTTGAAGCCAATCGATTAATAAGATATTTCCGTCCTCGTCGCATACTACATTAAACTCGCCCATATCCCCATGAATTAAACGTACTTTATTGTAAATTAATTTCATCTGGTCGATTATTTCTTCAAAAATATAAAGGGGAAAATTAATATCCTTAATATAGGCGAGTTCTTTGCCCCGTAAATATTCCATTACTATCATATGTCTATTATGAGCAATAGGCATAGGGGTTTTAACATCATAATTCGAGAGGATTTCCAAATTTCCGTATTCTTTTTTTGCAGCAAGTCGATTTACATGAAGCCAATTAAAGTGGGCGCGTTCACCAAGGAGGTTTCGGTATAATTTAACATTCTTAAACGATGTACGTCCAATCCGATAAATTTTCAATGCATAGATATTCCCCTCATCATCTATGCAACTATAGACATCGCTTTCTTTTCCTTTCCCGATTGCAGGTCCCATTTGACTGATGATAGCCTTTTTCACAAACCCCTTAAGTGCTAAGACATCATATCCGAACGAGTTTAATTTATAGGCCATTTGCGTTTTAGCAGCATTCCGCATAGTAAAGCCGAATTTGTGGATGCGATCCAAGCGGTATTGAGTTTCTTCCATCCTGTAGCGGGAATAAAATTTGATATCGCTTATCTTTACATATTTGGACTTTTTCATTCCAAATTCGATCGCTTTAAGGATTTTAAAATCCTCTTTTTCCAATTTTGGTAGAAGTTTAGCGACTTTCACTTTCACTTTCAATCCCGGTTTTACTTGATATATAAATGAATTTCCAATACACTTTAGTGAACGAGATTAATTTATAAAGGTTAGGAAGGAATGCGATAAGAAGCGCCATAAGGTTTAATAGGAAAAAGATTATCATGTCTAAGACTAAAATTAGATAGAGGGATGATGTAGATCCGGGTTGATGTAAAAATAAAAAGATACCCTTTTGAAGATATAATACTATCCCAATATTGGTAATTGCTCCCATGAGGGAAATGATAAAAACCCCTTCATCTCTTTCATATAAAGATACTATAATGTTAATAATACATAAGATTATAGTCACAACCGCAAAGGCTTGGTATAAGGTTAGCCAAATGGTATAGAATGACGCGGATATTAGATATGAAGTACCACTCGTGGGGAAAAATAATGGAATAAGAATTGAAACGAGGGATAAAGTATTAAAGATTGTAATTCCGATTAATAGCAGGAAACATATTCGAATTGTAAGAATACGACTGAATTTAAGTGCATCTTCCTTTCTTCTCTCACGTGTAGGTTCTAACATAGAGTTCAAAATTTCTTGAATCTCTGAGGGAAAGGATTCATTTTTTTCATTAATTTTCCATTTAAAATCGGATGTAGAAGAGATTAATTCTTTTAACCTTATCTTACCTTGCTCTATTTTTGTTTCTTTTACTTCTGGTCCCTTCCAGAGGTAGATAGAGTGGGAATTCTCATCAAAGATAGCCAAAATATCGTGAAATAAAAGTATTTCAGTCTCTTCTATCCAATTTTCATTTTCAATATCGAATATAAAAGTCCTTTTCATTGTCATATATTAAATAGTGTGATAAAATATTATTTTTTGTTTTAAGATAGGTTAATGGAGAATAATTAGATAACTAAAATATTATGTAAATATGTATATACTTCAATTAGAATGCATTAAAATTAAAATGAAAAAAAAATAATAATAAGTGGTTATTCTTCTAATCTCCTATTAATAGTAGCCCAGAGATGATCAATATATACCTCGTAAGCCTTTATATGTTTTCTTTCTATATTATCAAACCTTTTTTGAGCTTCAAGGTAATCCGTGATCGGTTTACGGTTGTCGGGGTCTAAAAATCGTTGACTCTTCTTTGATAGGGAAAATTCGCCGTTTTTTACCTCATATAAAGGCCAAAATCCCGTTTGATTTGCCAGTCTTCCGATTTTGATGGTTTCCCTGGGATCAAATCCCCACCCCAGCGGGCATGGAGCTAAAATGTGTATATACTTGGCACCTTTTATTTCTCTTGCTTTTTCAAACTTTTCATATAAATCTAAAGGATAAGATGCATTCGCCGTAGCAACCAAGGGAATACCGTGAGCTTCCATTATTTTTGGCATATCCTTCTTATGAGTTGTCTTTCCTCCCGGTGTTGTAGTACTAAAGGCCCCCAAAGGCGTAGAACCGCTTCTCTGTACACCCGTATTCATATAGGCCTCGTTATCATAACATGCATAGATGAAATTAGTCCCTCTTTCCGCTGCACCGCTTAAAGCTTGAATACCTATATCGGTTGTCCCTCCATCTCCAGCAAAAGCAATCACGCATATTTCATCCGATAAATTTTTAGCTTCTAAGGAGCCCACAATTCCAGAAGCGGCAGCGCCCGTTGTAGCAAAAGGGGTGTGATATACAGAGATTTTTGTAGAACAGAAGCCTTGCATCCCGTGGAGGACAGTCAAGCAACTTGCAGGAACGGTGGAAATGGTTTTCGGACCCAAGGCTTTCAAAGCCATCCGGTAAATAAGGGCCATCCCGCAGCCAGCACATGCTCTTGTCCCAGGATAAATAAATTCCTCTTCCCTAAGATCCATTACATTTACCATATTAATCCTCCTCCTCTCTTAGAAAATCTAATTCATCTAATTTCAATCCAATAAACTCTGTTTTATTGGAATATTGCCTTTTTTCGGCATAATCAAGTCCCTTTTCGACACCTTCAATAATGTGATCATCAGATATATCTCTCCCTCCTAATCCGACAATAAAGCCCTTAATAAATGGTGGATTTTTCAACCCGTAGAGCGCTGATTTCAATTCGTACGCTAAAACACCTTCATATCCATATCCGATATCTCTATCAAACACAATGATGTTTTTAAAGCGAGGCATAAGATTCCTTAAATCTTCTGCAGGAAATGGTCTAAAGAGTTTCAAGCTAACCAATCCTATGTTTAAGCCGGATTTTCTCAATTTCGTGATTGCATTTCGTGCTTGAGACGCCACAGAGCCCATTGCAAAGACGATCGTGTCGGCATCCTCGGTGAGGTAAGTCTTATAGACTCCATTCCCGTAATTCCTTCCGAATTTTTCGGCGAACTCATCGTGTACTTCCTTCACGATATCAATTGAATTTTCAATGGCTTTCTGTAATGAATATCGATATTCATAATAGCCGGGTGCTGTCCCTTCTTTCCGTTTCACAATATGGGGTGTTGTTACCGGGTCGACACCTTTAACCTTACTTATATCGGATAAATTTATGTGATGTTTCAATGAAGGTAAAAATTCATCGATTTTATCTTGTTCCTCAAGTAATACAGGCATCATTGTATGCGAGAGGATGTAGCCATCGAATCCAACGATAGCCGGTAAGAATACACGTGGATCTTCTGCAATCTTAAAAGCTTGGAGATTTGTATCGTATATTTCCTGATTATTCTCACAAAATAACTGGATCCAGCCTACATCCCGTACAGTCATAAAGTCTTGGTGATCGGTCCATACACTCCACGGACCACCGAGAGCTCTCGTTGCCAAATTGATAATTATCGGGAGCCTGTTTCCAGACGCCCAAGGGAGCATTTCATACATTAATTCCAATCCATGAGCAGAAGTCGCAGTCCCCACTCTGGAACCAGTTGCTGAAGCGGCGCAACATACGGCAAGTGCAGAATGTTCAGATTCTACTCTAACAAATCGTGTATTATCCATCTTTCCTTTATCGATAAAGTCTGAAATCTTCTCAACTACGGGACTTTGCGGTGTGATAGGATATGCAGATATAACTTCAACTCTTGCTTGTCTAAATGCATGGGCAGCTGCGTGATTACCTGTTAAAATCTTTTTATTCTTCTCTTTGCCTATTTTGATTGCTTGGGTCATTCCGTTTTCACCTCTTCCATAGTTATCGCTTGAACAGGGCATTCTTCCATACATATTCCACATCCCTTGCAATAACGATTGTCTATCTCGGGCGGAATTGTTCTGGAAACTACTGCTTCAGGACAATATAGCCAGCAGTTAAAGCATACGTATTTTCCAGACTTCGCCGGAATACACTTATCTAAATCAATAACTGGTTTTAAACTGCTCCACGTGCCCGTCAATCCTGCCTCCCCCTCAACAGGGGTCTGAATAGATGCTAAAATCTTTTGATAGTCTTTTTTCGAATTCGTCATGTATACCAACTTTCACTTACTTGTATTCCTAATTTAGTTATCTAATTTTTGTTGTTATATATTTTTTTTACTTACGAAAAATAAGAGTAGGTGTCTATTATTTTAGTTTATATTAAGAAACTTACGTTTCCAATTATAGAGACACCACTTATAGCGTTTTAGCGAGGTTATATCCTTGTTGAATTAATTCGTTATTAAGTTCGCTTAAATCCTTATTCATTCGTTTATTAATAATACGCTCCAAATTCTCTATACTTAGAATCGGCAAGGCTTTCGCTAGTAGCCCCAGTATTGGAGTATTTATGATTGGATTTCCGTCAATCATTAGATTGTTATTAATTGCAAGTTTGGTGATATCTGCTGCGATAATTTTTGTTTTGTCAGGTATATCATAAGTTTCCTTAAAATAGCCGGGATCTTTACTCGAATTCACAATAAATGTTCCATCTTTTTCCAATGAGGAAACAATTTCTTGATTCAATACACTATCATCGAAAATAATAAGAATATCCGGATTTGTAATAAAAGAGCGATCCCAGATTTGATCTTCCGTCGATAGTTTCGCATATGCTTGAATTGGGGCCCCCCGCCTTTCGGCACCAAAGGATGGATAAGCGTGGGCATCAATCAATTCACCACTGAGAAAAGCAGCCTCGGCTATAATTTGAGATGCCGTGACCGCCCCTTGTCCACCACGTGCATGAATAACAATGTTGACAACTAGCGGTTTCTTAGAGTTCTTGGTTGATTCTTTCCAGAACATCGCTCTTTTTTATCTGTTAATTGTTTATCGAATTTTGATATAAATTAATCAAAACAAACTATCTTTTGATAGTTCAAAATCATAGATTAAAATTAAGTTTAATGAATATGACTTATATATTTAGAAAAATATAAAAAAAAGAGAATTTTCATTGAAAAGAATAACACAAAAAAATCGCCGAGCTGGGAAGGAAACACATAAAATAACCCGAGGTAAGGGGCATGATTCAGACCGAGGGCAATAGGAAGGGAACATACCAAGATGAATCGGGTTTTTTTCCCTCCCCCCCTTTTTTTTTGTATGCTTTTTGTTCTAGCGTGGGTAAAAAAGCAAGAAAATAACGTTTTAAAACTCGCTTTGGAACTGTCGATTTCGAACTCCCTCAATTTAAACTCTGTCTTGTCTCTAATTTCAAAAACTTTAATTTAGAATAGTATTTAAAACATTCTTTAATAA
>CAZDJH010000260.1:0-6135 GCA_964505645.1 uncultured archaeon
CTCATCTTTCACCGGCCTGCCAGCCTTTGCCGATGACTCAGGGCTCGAAGTGGAAGCCCTTGGAGGCCGTCCCGGTGTACGGTCTTCCCGGTATGCCGGAGAAAATGCTACTGATGCGGAAAATATCGAGAAGCTACTCATTGAACTCGAGGGAAAAGAATATCCCTTCAGGTATAAACTGTCCTATTATCACATAGGAGACGTAAAAAGAATGGTTAATATCAAACCCGAATACGACGATCTTCAAGCAATACGGCAGAAAACGGGATATTCAATAAGGGAATTAATCCAGTTAGTCCAACCGAAATTAAAGAAAAAATTAAAAAAAAGAAAAAAATAAAAGAGTCGTTAACCTTAACTCTCAAACATATTCATCAAATTCATTATCATAAATAACAATATCCTTTTTTCTCTTTTATTTTTGACGAGTTTTATTTTATTGAAGGGATGGGTCTTAGTAATCGCGTATGTTAAATTTATTCAGCATGAAATCTTCCTCTAAAGACGAAGAAGCAAATTCATCCAATCGTTTTATTTTCTTCTTTATTGCTTGTACTTCTTCCGTCTTTCCCAACTCTTCATAGATTTTCATTGCCTCGTTATATGATTCGATAGATTCATCATAATCTCCCCTTACCTCCAGGTCCTCCGCAATAAATATCAAGCCCTCAGCGACTTCCTTCTTTTTTCCCAATTTTCTCTGGATCTTTAAGGAAAGCCAGTGATATTTCAATGAATCTACATATTGCTTAAATGTTGAATATGTGCGTCCCATAGCCCGTAAAGCAACTGCCTCTTCTTCTTGCAGATTGTTTTCTTTGCAGTACTTTAAAAGGTCCTTTAAGAATAAGAAATACTTATTGCTATCGGACTTATGATCAATATTCGACAAAGCTTTTTCGTAGGTCTCTAAGGTACTTTCAATATCTCCGCTTTTAAAAATTTCTTTGGATCTATTAAATAGATCTTCATTTCCCATAGTTACGACCATTTGTGATCTCAACTACGTTTAGTTTGATTTCGTTTGAATTTTTATTTTTTCAAATGAATTTAATTAAAAATTAGTACATGCTTCAACAATAATTATATTGTATTACAACTATTTAAATCTTTTTGCTCAGAAATATATTAATCTCGAATATTATAATTAGGAAGGGTAAATAAGGGAAATATCAGCAATTTCCTACTATTTGCCTTGGAGTTAAATTTCAATCAAATAAGTGTTTTATTAAATTGGAATTCATTTTAGCAAAAGAAAACCTTATATGAACCACAAAAAATGATTAAACAATCGTTAAAATATTTTTAACTAATAGATTTTCGTTATGTATTTTTCTTCATAACAAAATTCTTTCGATTGAAAAGTAGAAAAAGGAAGCACTCCCCAAGTATAAGAGCATTATAATGAATGATAAAGAGAGAAAATAGTGAAGTTTTTTGGTTTTAATTTGCATAAATGTATAATAACTACTAATTCCCAAGATAAGTTCTGCGGGGATAATATAAATTGCGAGGTGATTAAACAATGTTGCGACATTTTGAGGATACCAAGAGCCAATCATCCATATGGTCGCCTCGGATGTCCCGAATATCAATAGAGTTAAGAAAATCACGATAACTCCCGCACTCATTTTTGATAGAGATTCGCTACTTTTTACCCCTACAAAAATGATAATAAAGAGCGGAATGGTCCAAAGACCAAACATATAGCCCGAAACGGTGCCGATCTTGAATAAGCCATCCTCGGGAAACATCAGTACATTTAATTCGGCCGATAAAAACCAATCTGGAAAGACCTGAAATACGCTAATAAAAAAACTAAATATGAATATTCTGAGCCATAGAGTATCGTGTGCGATAAGTCCGATTGATAGGGCGCCAATGTTATATGTAAGTACCAAGATAAAGAGTTTAATCCCAATTTTCAATTCTGGAGGTAAAAGAAGAACAATTAAAGTAATTATAATAAATATAACGTGAAAAAGAATAAAGAATCTTTCTGAACCAAAATATCTTTTCTTCATATAATTAATCCTTATTAACTAAAATATAAACCTTTTGAATTATTTCAAGAGCTAATAATAAATTAAAAGCCTTATCTCAACCGAGAGTATACAAAGTGAACCAATGCGGTCCAACCTTTCTATCACTTCACATTTTGTTCTTTTTTTTAACTCGATTCGCAATCAAAGCGGCAGAAACCCCCGCACCAAACCCATTATCAATATTTACTACCAATAATCCAGGGGAACAAGACTGCAGCATTGTCGTTAAGGCGCCTTTTCCCTTTCCTCCTTGTCCATAGCCAGAAGATACGGGAACCCCAATAACAGGTATATTTACTAAGGCTGCAACAACCCCAGGTAGTGTCCCCTCCATTCCTGCGCAGACGATAATAGTATCTACTTCTTTTTGAACCATTTGACTTAAAGGATCGAAAATGCGATGGATACCGGCAATTCCTACGTCATAACTTGTAATTATTTTACATCCCATAGCGTCGACAATGGTCTTTGCTTCTTCTGCAACTGGAATATCCGAACTTCCAGCAGTAATGATCCCCACAATACCGGATTTCTTTTGGAAAGAATAACCGCGCTTTTTAATGGTAATAATTCTTGCCATCTCGTTTATATCCATTGAATACTTTTTTTCTTCACCAAACTTTTTAAAAAGTGCGCTCTTTTGCTCTGGCATAAATCTTGAGATTAGAACAAAGTTCCTCTCTTCCAAAAATGAATCTACGATTTTTAAGAGCATTTTGTTGCTCTTATTTTTGGCGAAAATAACTTCTGGCACTCCAGTACGCATTTCTCTGAATACATCCAATTGCGCTAGATCTTTTACATTTTTAATAAGATTTGCTCTCAAAAGGCCTTCCGCCTCTTCGAGCGAGATCTTGTCATTCTTAAAATCTTTTAGAACTTCATCAATATCTTTCATCCTTTTATTCACCCATATAATCTACCAATTTTTATTATTAGACCAATAAGACGTCGTAATATAAATTTCTTAACTTTCCCAAAGAATATTCCTATTGCTGTATAATAGTAGCCTTGCGCTCCAAAATAATCTTGTGTAATGCTAATCTCTCCTTCAAATAAGTCGGGTTTAACTAGATCTCCATTTAAATTGGGAGGAGTACCATAAGATTTTACACATTCCCAATCTTTATCATCGTAGTCAAGAGCCCGCCAAGCATTTCCGGTTATCATATTCTCGGTCGCACAAGACCAGCTTTCATCTGTAATAAATTCTATTACTGAGTCGTCCTCCAGTTTAATTTGCCCAAATAAGTTAAATGCTGCTTTAAATCCGTCATAACTATAGGCCTCAATCGCTATAATATTTTTTCCTTGCTTTAATTGCTCAGTAATATCAAGAACTTTTACCCGGTTAATAATCGGAATACGGGAAAGGGAAAATCGACCCAACACCTCTCCAATAGGTTCTTCGTTAATGAATATTTTCATATGGTTACATACGGTTCCTTGAAGCATTGCGCTTTTTATAGATTTATCGACTTGAATAACCCTCCTGAAAAAGCGGGGTTTTTGGGGGCAGATCTTCTCATCGATCCAAATCCATTCGGAATTTAAGAATGGGGTTTTAAAGGAGATATTTTTTCTAAGTTGGGCAATCTTATCGTTATATGCTTTTATGAGGGAATCAAATAACCGCAAATTGTAATCCAAGCAAGGACGCTTTGCTGCTCTTAGCCAGAGAATTTCATATTTACCCTTTAGGTAAAAGACCTTATCGCGTATATATTTAATTCTCTCAATTAGTTCTTGCAATTGCTCTTGAAAATTATTGCATTTCCTTAGCTGGTCTGCAATCTTTACTGATATAGCGATTTTTTCCCCACAATATTTCGCAAGTTCGGCACCAAATTGGATGTATTCAAAATTTTCATTCTCATAAGTAACTTTGTGAACCAATTTATCATATAATTTTAAAGACCGCTCACCAATACTTTGTAAATCCTTATAATTCTTCAGCCCTGGCTTGAATTTAGGAGATAAAAATGGATGCTTGAAAAAATCGGTATAAAATAAGGGAGGTAACAATAAACGCAAACGATAATAGCACCTCGCCGATGAGCTGAGTATAGTGAACATCTTATTAAATTCGCTCAGCGATGGTTTTTCTATCCCATAAAATAAAAACCCGAATTCTTTTTTAAACTGCGAATAATCGAAATTTTGAACATTCCAAGCCTTTCCAGCAGATAAAACCGCTCCAAAAATCTCATTTTCTCTCAAAGAAAAATACCTTTGATCTCCCCATGTAGACGTGAGCACACCCAAACACCCTTCGTGGCTGTAATTATGTGCTAAATCGATCATATTCGTAATATTTTGACCGGCATTCTTATTATCGGGAAAGTTTCTGTTCCAATTTAGCATAGCAGGGCTAACGATAACTTTGTATCCTGCCTTGACAAATTGGCTGATAGGAGGATTCTTAATTTCAGGCGCATAGTCCCAATACATTAAAATCATTTCCTTATTCAAGCCCTCCATAATCAGCTCATCCTTTCGTACAATATCATCATACATAATCACACGTTCATTTCCTTGTTGGCGAGTGATTTTATATATTTTATTATAAAATTCGAAAAGTGCCTTGCTTTGACCAACTTTTTTAATAAATTCTTGGGAACTGCCATTGCCCACATCAAAACTCTCATCGCACCCAATATGGAAATATTTTGTAGAGAAACATTTACTTATCTCCGAAATATAATCGGTTAAAAATGAATAAATTTCTGGATTCGAAATATCAAGTGCGTGTGCGCCTGGAAACTCTCCCAAGTGCCAGTATTGTTTATGTTGTAAAATATTGTCGAAATGTCCTAAACATTCAAATATAGGAATTAATTCAATGAAATGTTGCCTTGCGAAGGCGTCAATTTCCCTAATTTCCTCACAAGAAAAAGCCCCTCTTTCTTTCCCAATCAGCGGATGCTTGGGGTGCGCAAACATATCTTCCATATATAAACAATAAAAATTCATCTTATAATGACTAAGAATTTTAATATACCGCTTAGCACTTTCGACCGTACAAACTTGTCCCCTCGAAATATCTTGGGCAACGCCCCGAATTCCTAAGTCGGGAGCATCTTTTATAGAGATCTCGGGGATTGTAAACCCCTTATTTTTTCTATACCGAACACTTAATTGGGCATTTTTTAATATTTGGATAAGAGTTTGGACCCCATAAAATAAGCCCCGCTCGTGTAAGCTGTAGATAATTATTATATTATCACAAATTTCCAAATTATAGGCGCCCTCTCCGGTGTTTAACAAACGCTTGGAATCATAGTGGTTTAAAAGAGTTGGATCAAATTCTTCTTTGGTTTTTTGAAATGTGATATCGAAATATTGAGTATTATATTCCATTAAGTTATTAAATAAGAGATGCTTCTGCTTACAATTGACAAATGAGATATTGTTTTTTGAGCTTAATCTAAATGCAATTTGGAAGTTTAAATTTACTATCTCTTGAGGTTTTGGAATTAATACCATTTCGCTGTAATCAGCTTTCTCTGCCGTTTTTAATCCAGAAATAATTATATATTTCATAGCTTAGTAGTATATTGAAGTAGGTTTAAAAAAAGTAAAGCGTAGTATGAAAAAAAATTATGTTTTCTTTTATATTGATTTGTTTAATTATTTAAAAACGCTTATTAGGGCGCAATAAAATATAAATTTCATACTAAGACTAAAACTAAAACTAAAACTAAGCCAATAAGTTTCTTTTTCTCTACTTGTTTCTTAGCCTATCTTATTACAACTGAGAGATTATTATATTGTAATTAATAATAGATTCCCAGATTAGCATCAATCTTTTTATTACTTTCTAACTATTCAAAAGTAAGAGAAACTGAAACTGAGGTTCCCTTAATTCTCTGCTTTTTATTGCGAATTTTGGTATAAAAACCCATTTTCTCTTCAATTTGGATTTTCCTCAGGTATTAATGGTTTTTAGCATCTTTAAAAACATTATAAAATTAATTACAAAAATTTTTTCATAGTAAAAAATTATTATACTTAAAAATACTAACCCCAGTTAATGTGGATGAATTTTCCAGAGAGGCTAATCGAATTCTGGAAGAAAATAACCCGGATT
>CAZDJH010000261.1:0-6076 GCA_964505645.1 uncultured archaeon
AGGATTAATGGGCTAATATAATTATTTTCTTAATATGGTGTGTGTTTTGAAAAAAGAATAAGAATAATAAATAGTTCAAACATATTTAATACGTTTTTTCAACCCAATTTTCTAATTCTAAGTATAGTTTTTTCAAGTTTTCAATATCCTCTTCAGAAGCTTTCCAATAGCCGCGCTTTTCGGCTTGAAGCATATTTTTCACGATATCCATCATTGCAAATCGATTATTTTCCGTAAGCGCATTTCTAATTTCTTCATTCTCTATATATTGTTGATATGTTTTGTCCCAAATCCAGTTATCGACCTTATGTGTAGTTGCTGCAAGGCCTAAAACATTCTCCACTCGCTCCGCAACTTTCTGACCCCCATGATATTTATGATTTAATAAACCTTTTATCCATTCGGGATTCAAGGTACGGGTAATAGTTCCTTCCTTAATGCTTTTCTCGAGCGTATCAACTTTAATATCTTTAGTAGATGAATCCGCAATAAATATATTTGCACTTCTTCTTGTTAACTCTTCATAGGTCCGCGCTAATCCCCCAGTAAACTCGTAATAATGGTCTAAATCCGTGATATGATATTCACTTGAATCTCGAATTTGGCTCATAAGTCCAATTTTATGAATTGCCTTAGAAAAAGTGTTAAAGCACCTATTTACGTTCCGATGTTTCATATACGCAAAACACATATTATTAAGATAATCGTTTACTAATTCCTTTTCATCGCCCCATTTCCCCCCAGAAACTATATCTGTTAAATTAGTGTTGTATTTTCCTGGAGGCGGTCCAAATATTCGTGCGGTAGGTTGCTCAACGCCTTCTGATCTTAATTCATCAATTGATTTTCTTATATTATTTACATCATAGGGCTCATCGAGCTCCGCTACCAATTCCACTGCTTTATTTATTAGTTCCATGACATAGGGAAATGTATCCCTGAATATACCTCCAATAGTAGTAATCACATCAATGCGTGGATGCGTCATTTCCTCAAGAGGTATTGCTTCCAGTTCCGTTGTCCATATTGACTTAGTTTTCACCGCTCTCACCCCTAAATAGTTGAAGATTTGCCCTATCGTCTCACCACCCGTTTTCATGGTTTCAAAAGCCCACAAAACTACACTTACCGTTTCGGGATATTTTCCATGTTCATTTCTGTAATTTTCCAGGAGGGTTTCTGCAATTTGGGAACCCCTTTTATATGCTGTATTATTGGGTATCAAACGGGGGTCAAATCCATATGAATTTCTACCTGTAGGAAAGACTTGAGGGGATCTAATAGGGTCCCCTCCCAAGCCCGGCGTGATATATCCCCCCTCAAGGGCATGAATTATGTTATCCATCTCCCAGGAATAGTCTAATTGGGTGTCTATTTTGAAAATCCAGTTATATAGAATTTCAATTTTATCATCTGAAATACCTAATATATCCCGCAAATGATCTTGAATCATTTCAACTGAAGGATTGGATATATTAAGCGAAGATCCCTTCAATTCAAAATACTTTTCTATAAACGCATGAACATTCTCAGACCTTTGTTTTTGGGAGGTGCCTAGATTATTTAGAATAGGCTCTAATTTCACTAATTCTCCGGAATTTAATAAAATCATTTCAATAAGATTTATTTTTTCTTGTTCGGAATATTTTTTTCCTAGCACATGAAGACCCATTGGAATAACAGATGTTTTATAGCGATAAAGTAAATCTTCTAACTCCGTTATATTTTTATATTTAAGATCTAAGGAGGAGGCGAGACTATGGATTTCCTTTTTCATGTCCAAAAGTCTCTCTGATTTTATACTATCCTTAGAATCTGAAACGCTCAATTCCGCCTTGGAATGATATTCCTCGATTAATAACTCCAATTGTGCAATTTCTTCATATAACTCCGTGTTTTTAAAGGTCGGCCCTGCATGATTTATAATTAACGCATTTGATCTTCGTTTAGCTATGGCTGACTCGCTTGTATTAGTAACGTGATAATAATATATATTAGGAATGCAGCCTATGAGATTAAGGTTGAAGTCATCAATACCTCCGGCGCTTTCTCTCCCAGGTAAGAATTCCTCGGTACCATGGGTCCCCACATGAATAATTGCATCAACATCCAGTTTCCTCTCTATATATCTGTAAAACGCCAAATATTGGTGATGCGGGGGCAAATTTCGGTCATGATATTCATTTGGATCTCCTGAAACCGTGCTTCTTGCGGGTTGCAGACCTAAAAAGATATTTCCATAACTTATAATAGGAAGCTTGATACTGGAATTTTCAGCCATAATATCCCCAATTGGTTTACCCCAAAATTCAATAATTTCTTTTTGATGTTCTTTTGGTAATTCATTGAACCATTCCATATATTGCTGTTTATTTAAGGTTATTCCATGAAAATCCTTAGTATTGGTAAATTTTGGGCAATTAACGGAACCCCCTTCTATGAATATATCTCCTAGCGTCTTATTGGCGGGGACTTTTTTAATCTTATATCCTTCTTTTCTTAACAAATCAAATAGATTGCGTATTGACTCTGTGACGTCCAAATAAGCGGCATTTCCTATTTTATCTTCCCCGGGAGGGTAATTATAAATGATAACTGCTACTTTTTTCTTTGAATTTAGTTTCTTACGTAGGGCCAGCCATTTCTTGATGCGGGCGGAAGTTAGATGGATGTTTTCCTTCAAGGGAACTACTTCTAAGACATCTGAGCCTATTAGCTCAGAATAGCCTAAACTTTTCATGCAACCGACCGTCATCATCTCAAACCTACCATCTAATTCCGGCATAACAATTGCGATGATTTGATTTATGGGCAAAATCCCCTCTTGGGACGATCGATATTCTTCAAGAGGCTGATCAAATTGAATTATGGGACTAAATTGAGGGACATCTAACTTATGATAGAGATCCATTGTAATTGAAGAGTCTCCCCCAAATGGTCCACCATTAAGTTGGAAATATTGAAGGTTGACTATAGCGCTTACAGCCCTTTTATCACCCTCGAAAAAGAATTCTTTATGGGCCTCTACATTTGTCAATACATCAGAAAACACGGGAATCACATTAAAATCCGGAAATGATTCCATAAAACACTCTACAATGGGAAGTGATTGTTCAAAGTAGAGCCCCCCATAAAAAAAAAGACCTATCGTTTGTTTTCCCGGATCAAAATTAACTTCTGCCTTATATTCGGGCAAATTATCAAAATATTTATTTAACTTAACATCATAAATTCCGTAGGATGGAATTTTTTGAGGTTTTGGCACATCAAGTTCATCATATCCCAAATAATTTTTTAAGAGGAATAAAATCATATTTTTATGGTTTGCGGCGATCCCACCTAATCCATAGACCCAATAGTCCATCGATAAACCCCAATAGCGGGCATGTTTGAGTGCCTTAAAGGGAAGGATCCGCCCCATGAATTTAATTAATTTGGTCATTCTCTGCCCAAACCTTACTCCATCCGTTAGGTCGGGAATCGCCTCTAATCCGTAATCCTCTCGCTCGGGAGAAGGAATTTTCTTTGCCAAAAAAGCGCCCATTTTTGTTAATGCCCGTATTTCGCTATTCCCTCCAACTAAGGAAATAATAGTTTTCTCTTCAAAAAGATAGGGGTTCGCCCTCTCCATTTTATCGTAGGTATTAACTAATATCTCCGCTGTAGGACAGTTTCCTCTGATGTCGATCAACATGATCTTAGAATTATAAATATCTTCCACAAATTCATCTTTTGGAACTTTACCAGAGTCAACGTCATTTAGAAAATAGATCTTAAATTCAAAAATATGACCTATTTCCTTATAAATTTCCCTAATTCCTTCTGTTAACCATTTTACAAAAACAGATGCGGAAACTAAAGTAATCTTGGGAATTGGTCTGTTAGAATCGTTATCATTCATTATTGTCCTCTTTTCTAAGAAGAATCCATTAATCCTTGTTTTTTCAAAACATTTGAGAGTGTTTGCTCATTAAGATCATCTATATGATAATAAATTGCTTCTGCAGCTTCAGAAAGCTTTTTATTGATTCCTAAGGAGATTTCTGTATTTTCGGTGTCAATTATTATCATTTCAAGCTCATTTTGGGCAATAGAATTGCCAGTTTTGATTAAATCATCTAATGCATCATTATAGTACACATTTCCTCGGGCGTCTGTGAGTAGTAATATTAAAGGGATATAGCCTGTATTCTTTCTTTTTTCTTCTAAGGCTAAATCAACTGCCTTTGTTAATCCCTCAACCAAGGGAGTAGTCCCCCCAGTGGGTATTTCTTTTAAAAACTTATATGCCAAATCTGTACTCCGTGTTGGCGGTAAGATCACTTCAGCTTTCTCCTTTCTGAAAACTACTAATGCCACTTTATCTCGGTGGATGTAATTCGTTCGTAAGATTGAAAAAATCGCACCTTTTACCGCCTCCATTCGATTTTTTACTCCCATAGACCCTGATGCATCAACACAAAATATTATTAAGTAGCTTGATTTTCCCATTCTCCTCTTTAAATGAATATGATCTTCAAGGATAGTTAATGAGCCTCCTTTCATAATAGATTCTCTGTTTTTTTCATCTAGAGCGGCTTGATTCAAGGTTTCACTTATAGCAATATCATTAGTCCCCTTAAAGTCAAATTTTCGGGGTTTTTCACCCCCAATATACTTCCCACGAGAGCTTTTGGTGTGATGTAAGATTCTTTGTCCAGAAGTATTCATTTCTTCCCGCAGCCGTTTGTCTTCAATGATTTGCTCAGCATTAGTATCCTTTCCTATATCAAATTGTTCCTCTCGAACATTCATGATTTCCTCGGAATGTAATTTGCTTTGATCATCTTTCTCCTTTGATGAATCATATTTAAAATCCTCCTCAATCATTTCGTCTATCTTTTCTTCATCTAAAACCGGGTCTTCAAAAGGTAAGCGCCTCATTCTATGATTCAATGCCAATTTCGCTGCGGTTTTAATATCTTGTTCATTTACACCTTTTCTTTCATTAAAAGCGGCAATTGTTTTTGCCGTTCGAGTAATTGTAATATCAGCCCGATGCCCATCTGTCTGAAATTCGATACATAGGGCAGCAATCTTTTTGAGCTGTTCATCAGTCACTCGAACCTCATCTAAGATGCTTTTTGCTTTTATGATTCGGTCTTTCAATGCTTGTTGTTTTTTCTCATATTTTGCACTAAATTCTTCAGGATGATTTTGGAATTGTTCGACTTGTTTCACGATTTTTACCCTTCTATCAATATCTTGAATTCTCTCTACATTAACGCTCAACCCAAATCTATCTAAGAGCTGGGGTCTTAGATTTCCCTCTTCTGGATTCATGGTACCCACAAGGATAAAATGTGCGGGATGGTGAAAGCTTATACCTTCCCGTTCGATGATATTTACGCCCATGGCAGCGCTATCTAGTAAAACGTCAGCAACATTATCTGCCAATAGATTTACCTCATCAATATATAAAATGTTTCGATTTGCTTCCGCTAATATTCCCGGCTCTAATGCTTTAATCCCCTCAATAAGCGCTTTTTTCATATCTATTGTCCCAATGACCCGGTCTTCCGTAGCATTGATGGGCAGAGTTATTACATTCATTTTCTTTTCTATTATCTCGTCCTCATCGATGTTATGATCTTTAAACTTTTCTTTACATTTAAGACACATTTGGTTTTCATCGTTTGGATTACAATTAAACATACAATCTTTTATTATTTCAATTTCAGGAAGGATATCTGCTAGAGCTCGCACAGCTGTTGATTTCGCAGTTCCCTTCATTCCTTGAATTAAAACTCCACCGATGTTTGGGTTTATTGCGTTTAAAATTAGCGCCAATTTCATCATTTCTTGACCGATAATTGCGGTAAACGGGTAAATCTTATGGCAAGTCATTTTTAGTTATCTATTATAGTTAGTGGAATAAAATATTAAAATATGATTAAATCCAACTATAGTATGAACTATATTGCAAAATATTGAAGTCTCCCCGCCCTAAAGGACGGGAATTCCTACGAGTCCGCTAAGCGCTGGCCGGTGGGCATATCTTAGGGCTGTGTATCGTAGAAAACCCGTTCCACTTGCG